>JAJYAH010000948.1 GCA_021779635.1 Pseudomonadota bacterium
AATGTTCCCAGTTAGCCTCCTCAGCATAGCCGTGGGCGCCGTTCTCTCTGCGAGAGTCTAGAGAGCCTTGACTCGTCTAACTTGCGTTGGAGCGGACACGTGGCGTCGCTTCGTTGGAGGTCAGGGAGGATCGATGTGCATGTATAAATCCGCTCCGGTCGGGACAATGCGGCCACGCGCCGCTCAACTCTGACGTTAGACGTCACCATGGTAACCAATCTCCGCGAACAGTTGGGCCTTGGTCTCGCGGGGGTCGTTTATGTTGTCCTCACGTGGTTTACGGCATGGGCCATCGCCAACTGCGTGAGAACAGGCGTCTGGGCCAAATGGAGTACGGTTATCCACCGGCGACAGCAACCCATATTGTTTTGGGTTGCTCTAGCACCCACGATACTTGCCTTTTGCCTGGAAATTGGCCTCGGCGTTTTTGTTGCTCATGAGGTCCTGAAAAATGTTCGTTGGTGAAGTGACGTCTAACAATCGGTTGGAGCAACGCGTCGCCGCTTCGGTAAGGTCTGGAGGGGTCGAATGATTTCGATAGAGCGTCTCCGTTTGACGTTTCCGCACGTCGCTCAACCTTATCGTTAGGTCGCATCTGCATGAGTCAGGTCGGCGCGTATTTCTATGTGGCGGTCTTGCTCGGCGCCATGCCCGCGCATGCTGCCTATGCGGTTTGCCTAAATCCTAAGACCCTAGTTTCCGGCTACAAGGTAGACCTGCGCGAGGAGATCAAATCCTCGGCCTTTATCGTCATTGGGAGAGTTACCGAGGCTCATGCGCTAACCGAAAAGTCTGCCGATCCGGAGGACATCACCGCATACATCTACACAGTGCGGGTGTTGAAGCGGATCAAGGGAACCTTGCCAAGCGTCGTACATTTTCGTTCGGAGAACAATTCGGGTCGATACCCGATGACTGTTGGAGAACGCCATCTCTTGTTCTTGACGCGCAAGGGCCGGTATTTCGAGGCCGACAGTTGCGGCAATTCTTCGCTAATGCCACAGGGACAAGCTACCCTCGCGCAGCTGAAAGCAGTGCTCTCGGAGCCACATGCGCCCTAACTATCGTTGGAGCGGACCTTGAGGGATAGAGTGCCTAGCGCGTGATATGGAAATCCGCGAGCTTTCATTGCCCTGCCGCGCGTCCTGCTAGATCGCGCGGCCGCTCAACTTAGACGTTAGATGCGCTACCTCGTGGAATTCGCCGCTCTCATGGTAATTATGCCGCTGACCCTTCGCCATCTCTCGACCAATCGCAATATGTTGCGCGCGGACCCACCCCGCTTATTTCAGAAGTGGTCGTCTCAAAGCCGGGCGATATTCGTCTGGATCTCTATGGCGTTTACTGTTCTAGTCGCAATACCAGCTGGGCTCCTCAGCATCTTTACTATGCTTGCTACTGACGTCTGCACACAGATAATCGGGAATTCGAGTTTTTGCATTGGTTCCGGCCGCTACGTTGTTGCGGTTCTGCTTATAGGTGTTCTTGGCCCGCTCTTCTGGAAGTGGCTTTTTCTGTTGGCACGTATCAGGAATTTTCAGCGTACCAACTTCTGAAATGCCGCGCATCTAACATGCGTTGGAGCGGACACGCGGTATAGTCTTCGTTCATCGTCGGAGGGATTCGATGACTCTGGATCAAGCGGCTTCGATTGACGCAGCGCAGCCGCGTGCTGCTGAACTACGTCGTTAGACGTTTCGTGAGACGTCTTCCGCGAGTTGTGACGGCACTAGCTATCGGTGCATCGATCAGCATCGGATCCTTGCTGATTGGGGTAGCATTGCTTTTTTGTCACTGGAAGGTGCTTGCCGGCACAGTACTTTGGCCTGCTCTTCTCCTTCGGCCGCTTGCCCCTTGTTCGTATGCAGGCATAACGAGAGCTGATCCAGCGTGCGAACAAGTCGTATCGCTAGACTACATTTCCCACTGCCTAGCGTTGGCTACTTTATTTTATGGAATTCTTTCGTATGTCTTCCTTGCAAGGGCTCGCAGACGAAACCTCTAACTTACGTTGGAGCGGACCGTGAAGGATAAAGTGCCGGGCGCGCGAGTTCGTCGAGCGAGTAGTCTCACTCATCTGCTGCGCGAGCTCATGAGCTGGCAGCCGGCCGCTCAACTAAAACGTTAGAAGGCAGCTCGCGTGCGAGGGTGGTCCTTTTCGGCGGTAATGCGGGTCCTTGGCGCTGCGTCCGGCGCGGCAGGCGCGCTCGCATATTATTACCTTCAACATCCTGATCCGGGAGAACGCTATGTGGTGCTAATTGTCGGGGCGGCTATTGCAGCCTTAGCAATTTTGATCCTTAACCGCCCGCCCGCCAAAAGACGCCGCTGTCGCGGTAGCGCGGACCTCGGCGCCGATCTTAACTTGCCTAACGCCCGCTCTCACCACTCCGGTTGCGATATTGGTCACGATGATGCCAATTCGGATGGCGACGGAGGACATGGTGGCGACGGCGGTGATGGCGGTGGTCATTAAAATGCCTGCGGTCCCTTCGAACTTGCGTTCGAGCGGACCGTGAGGGATAAAGTGCCAGACGCACGATTTGGAGATCAGCGATTGCTCACCGGTCAACCGCGCGTCTCGCGTCATCGCGCGGCCGCTCAACTCAGACGTTGGAGGGGCCCGTGATGCGTGGTCT
>JAJYAH010000949.1 GCA_021779635.1 Pseudomonadota bacterium
TTCATCCAGCAGAGGGACGCCGTCCTGGTCGCTGGTCGCGTCCGGTGGATCGAGGGTGAGCTCGGTCAGGAAGCGCTCGCGGAAAGGGTATCCGCTAGCGATTTGCTCAAGCTGAATGAGGTCGGCGCGCCGTGTTTCGGCGTCCTCGTGGATGCGATCGAGATGCGGTTCGTACCAAAGGCGAGCGCGTTCGAGGTCGGACGGCCATTCCGAATATCTCAGGTTTCCGATTGTTTGCACAAAGGCGGCCCAGTCGTCGCCGGCGCGGGGCGGGCAGGGCAGACTGGAGAGCGTCGTGAGCGGGTCGGCGGCTTCCTCCATGCCATCGAGGATCCGTTGCGCGGAAGCGGGACCGATGCCTGGCAGCAGGTGCAGGACGCGGAAACCGGCGACGCGATCCCGGGGATTTTCCACGAAGCGCAGCAATGCAAGGACGTCTTTGACGTGCGCGGCGTCGAGAAACTTCAGGCCACCGAATTTCACGAATGGGATATTGCGCCGGGTGAGTTCGATTTCCAGCGGCCCACTGTGCGAAGAGGTCCGGAAGAGCACCGCCTGTTGCTTGAGGAGGGCTCCTTCCTCGCGGGTCTCGAGGATCCGCTCGACGATGTACCGCGCCTGGTCGGCCTCATCGCGCACCGCAACCAGCCGCGGTTTTGCCGACGAGGTGCGCTCGGTCCAGAGGTTCTTGGTGAAGCGCTCCTTGGCGAGATCAATGACCCCGTTCGCGGCGGACAGGATAGGCTGGGTCGATCGGTAGTTGCGATCGAGCGTGACGATCTCTGCCTTCGGACTGAATTGCTGTGGAAAGTCGAGAATGTTGCGTACCGTGGCGGCGCGGAACGAATAGATCGATTGCGCGTCGTCGCCGACCACGGTGAGGCCTCGTCCTGCGGGCTTCAAGGCCAGCAGGACGGAGGATTGCAACCGGTTGGTGTCCTGGTATTCGTCGACAAGGACATGATCGAAACGGCCGCCGATGTCGTCGGCAATCGCCGCGTCGGACATCATCTGCGCCCAGTAGAGCAGGAGGTCGTCGTAATCGAGGACGTTGTATTTCTGCTTGGCTTCGACAAACGCCGCGAAAAGCTCCTTCAGCTCCGCGGCCCAGCCGGCGCACCAAGGGTAGGATGCGCCGAGCACTTCTTCGAGCTCGATCTCGGCGTTGACGCAGCGTGAGTAAATCGAGAGGCAGGTGCCTTTCGCAGGGAAGCGGCTCTCAGTCTTCGACAGGCCACGTTCGTGCCTGACGAGATTCATCAGGTCCGCCGAGTCTTCGCGGTCGTGAATGGTGAAAGCGGGATTGAGTCCGATGTGCTCCGCATATTCCCGGAGCAGCCGGGCGCCGATGCCGTGAAAGGTTCCGGCCCAGCTCAGCGCCTCGTTCATGATGCCGGCCTTGTCGCCGAGGACCTTGCGCGCGATCCGCTCCACTCGCTTCGACATCTCGGATGCGGCGCGGCGCGAGAACGTCATCAACAGGATCCGGCGAGGATCGGCACCGCTGACGATCAGATGGGCAACACGATGCGCCAGCGTGTTTGTCTTGCCGGAGCCTGCGCCGGCGATGACCAGCAGGGGAGCGCCGATATGACCATCGGCGCTGACGCCGTGCTCGACGGCGCGACGCTGCTCTGGATTGAGCGTTTCGAGATATGAAGCTGCCGTCGTCGCAAGCACGAATTGTCCCCCTTACCGAATTTCACGCTCGGTGATTCTCCGAAGGTCCGCAATGAGATACCGAGAGTTCCTCAGGCTCTTTCGCCGGCATCAGTGTGGCACTGGCGTGTCTCAAGCCGCGATCTTGTCCGCGGCACCATGACGATCATCGCGCGGGTCCTGCCGAGCTCCTTAGCGAGAGCCTTGCGGTCTCCTCAGGAGAGCGAAATGGGGTCGTGCTTGTGATCCATGGCGCCGTTTTGCTGAACGACTAATAGGATGGCCAGCAGCCGTCTTCTTCGTGCCGGCCGGTCCTTTGGGTGCAGGTGTCATCCAGCAGACGAAGCCCGACCTCCTTCCAAACCGCGCGCGCGCCGTAGAGCCGGATGGCGTCTACCTTCTGGATCTCGACCGTTCGGCCGCAGCGCCGGCAGCTCACCCTCAGAAGGTGTTGGGACATTTCCGCTAACCGCAGCGCAGTGCTGGAAGGTGTTGGTGTCCGGGCGTCGGCGCGCGCGTCTTCCAGCAGGGCCTGCCAGTATTCTGCGGGCAGATCGTCATCCGGAGCCAAGGCGGGTGCCGGCGGAGCTTTCCTGCCAGCGGCGGAAGCCATTTTTTCCATCTCTTTCCTGCTTGGCATGCGCCAACTGGCGGGCCGATCGGTCATGGCCGATTAGAACATAACAAGAACATAAGAGTCGAGGTGGTCGGTCGAAAAATTTGCGGTTCGTGGACGGCAGGCTTGTCGGAACCAGCTCTGTCTGTTCGTCTTGAATCCATGATGTCCCCGAAAACGGAGTACCCGCGTAAATGGCCCCTCGCGCCAACTGGAAAGGTTTTCTGCGCCTGTCGCTCGTGACCTGTCCTGTCGCGCTCTATCCAGCTACCTCAGAGAGCGAGAAGATTTCGTTCAACCAGCTAAACAAGCAGACCGGCCATCGAATCAAATACGTGAAGGTTGACGCCGATA
>JAJYAH010000161.1 GCA_021779635.1 Pseudomonadota bacterium
CATGTGATGCGGCCGCGCGAGGCCGGCGGTGTGCTGGAGAAATCCGGCATGGTGGAAGTGGTGTCGTCGCTGGAGCGCGACGGCCGCCCGGTATTCCGCGATCTGCGCTGGGGCGTCTATGTCGTGCTGGAGGCGTCGAACGACTATGCCGCGGACTGCTTCAAGCAATATGGATTGAAGACCGACGCCTCCGGGCGCTATGCCGCGATGTACAAGCCCTATCACCTGATCGGGCTCGAGCTGAACATTTCCGTGCTGTCGGCAGCACTGCGCAAGGAACCGACCGGGCAGCCGCAGGGCTTCCGCGGCGACGCCGTCGCGGTCGCCAAGCGCGACCTGCGGGCAGGCGAAATGCTCGATGGCGAGGGCGGCTATACGGTCTGGGGCAAGCTGATGCCGGCGGCGGCGAGCCTTGGCGCCGGCGCGCTGCCGATCGGGCTTGCGCACCGGGTGAAGCTGAAGAACGCCATCGCCCATGGCGCCGTGGTGGGCTGGAGCGACGTCGATATCGATGCCGGTGACGAGACCGTCAAGACGCGGCGCGCGATGGAAGCGAAGTTTGGTGCGGCGCGGCGATAGATTCCACAACTCAAGGCGCAAATCAGACAGCAAAGCTGTCGCTTCCTGGCGGGCGGGAGAAAACGCAAGGGACGGCCGTTCCCGACTCGGCTATAATGTTTCTGTTAATTGGCTTCACACGGCAGGAGTGGAGTTCATGAACAAGCTCCTCGAAATTCGCAATCAGGAATTTATGTGCCGAGAGCGTGCCTTGCTGGATTCCGAGCGTAAGGTTTTCTGGCTGGCGAAAGCGGAAGAGTGGGGACAGTGCGCGCTTGACGAGATTGCGTTCCACTTTCGAGAATGCAACCTCGATATTACCGATTCCCAGAAAGCTACAAGCTAGAGCGTGTTCAAGCGAAGGCCTGCCCCGGACTTGATCCGGGGTGCATAGCGGTTCGCGCCGGGAAAACGCGTCAGGACAACAGACTGGAGCGTCGGTTCTGATTCAATCAGAACCGATCGCGCCTTAGCGCATTGCCGTCAGCATGCGGAATGCGCGCCAGTTGAGCTCGGTCAGGCGATGATCGCGTCGCAGAGGGTGGCGGCGCGAGGGTTTCCTCGGGCATCTCAGATGCGCGCCAAGAGAGGACACGCGCCGGAAGGCTGGCGGCGGCGAGCACGGCGTTAATGCCGTCGCTCCGGCTTGGTGATTGTGTGCCTGACCTCGGCTCCGCAGTCGGAGCACTCATAGATGAAGTCGATCTTCGCCAGGCTCCAATGGGGTTCGACGTCTCTGACATACATAGGCAGCAATCCTATGCAGCCTGGGCAAACAATCGCAGCAGTCTCAACTTCGTGGTGCTGGACGTAGGCTGGCATATCGCGTCTCCTTCACAGCAGAACAGCGTAAATCTCAACCCCACGCTAACTTACCGCCGATCGCGGATGTCCATCATCAACTCTTGCGAACGCAAAAGGAACGGCCGCACAATCCTCGTGTGTGTGACTTTCCTGTAACATGCTGGTTTAAGGGGAACCACGCTTGCTTTTAAAGCGCCGTCGTCGCGCATCACACCGACTCATCATGCTTCGCCAGATCGCGGGCATGATCGAAATGGCTGGCCTGCAATTCGGCGCCGGTGATCGGGATGTCGGGAAGGGCGGCGTCCGCGAGAATCTCTTCCGTGACATCGTCGACCGCAACATCCGAGATTTCATGAATGAAGCAGATGTTCTTGTATTCGCCGGATGCCACGCGCGCGATGACCTCGCGCCGGGTAACTTCAGGATCGACGATGGCCTCGCGCCCGCGCCGTCCGTAATCAATCATCACGACAAAATACTGCATGGCGCTCCTGTCCGTTCCGTGCTGGGCGGCAGCCCGTCGGGCGGAGCGTCACCATTTCGGAAAATACGAAACAAGTCAAGCATAAGTTCGGAAAATCAGAAATAATGGGCTATGGCGGAGGACCTGATACCGCCGTCGGCGAGAATCACGCGGCATCCGCTCATTTCGGGCTTGCCTTGAGGTGCGCTTCCCTGGGATGCGTCCCGGCGTGGGCCTTCGCGGCCTTGCGCGACCGCGCCGCAGCTTTGGCCCGCAGCCGTTCGATCTGCCCCCTTGGCAGGGTGACGCAGATCTCGCCAATCCATTCCAGCCTCACCCCGTTGATCGGCTTGGCGTTGAAGCTGGTAAGGTTGACGACGCTGGCGGACTTTCCGCGCTCGATCGTTTTCAGGTACCGTTCGCCCGTTTTCAGCCTGACCGCGGCCTCTTCTCCATAGAAGCTCGAAATCGGATGGCGCTGTTCTCTGAAAACCACAATAACATCACCGTTTTCGTACTTCGGCAGCATGGAATCGCCGGCCACCTCAAAGGCGATGGTTTCCTCGGCGATCGGGAAGGGCAGTTCGACGCTGCCGAGACCCTCCGGCGGTACCTGCTCGTGTTCGGGCTCGATGTTTGCGCCGGCGCCGACCCGGCCCATGATCGGCACGGAATTCAGTTCCAGGTAATCGATGATGGGCGCGATTTCCGACGCCTTGATCAGCCGGGCATCGGCCAGGATCTCCGAAACCGCGCCGGGCCGGACGCCCATCGCCGCCGCCAGACCGCCCTTGGTCTTGCCCGGCTTCTGCAGTCCCCGCTCGATCATCCTGATATCCAGCATGGCACTATCTTTTCCGAATTTCAGAAATGATAGCAATTCCGATTATCCGAAATCAAGCTTGACTTTGATTTCGGAATATCAGAAATTGAGTGAGTCGTTCCGGGGCGCTCGCCAGCACGGGTCCGGAATCCAGCGATGATCATGTGTGGTGATTCCGGGTTCGCGTCTTCGACGCTCCGGAATGACGAGGTTGCTTGTCTTGCAGGAACAGGAGAGGCCCGAATGCAATCGACCAACTGGGCGCCCGAGCATTGCGAAGCGCTGCGGGAAAACCTTGCCAAGGGCATGTCCTACTCGGAGATCGCGGAGGCGATCAACGCGAAATTCAACACCGCTTATTCCCGCAACGCCACGATTGGACGCGCCAGGCGAATGGGGCTTGCCGGCGCGGAACGTCCGGGGATCTGGCCGAGGCCGCCGACGAGAGTCGAACAATCAAAGGCGCACAAGATGAAGGAACGCTACGCTTCCATGTCCGGATGGATCGTGCCCGTCTTCGAACGGGACGAGACCGTCAGGCTCCGCTGCGTCGAAACCGATCCGCGCCATCTGACGCTGCCGGAACTCGAGCCCGGGGATTGCCGCTATCCCTATGGCGGCGACGAAGAGGGCGAAGCCATCACCTTCTGCGGCCGGCCGTGCAGCGAGAACTCCAGCTATTGCGCGCCGCATTTTCATCTGACGCGAGGCCCCGGCAGGCCATTGAAGCGGGCCGCCAGCACCGTCTCGCTCAGGCTGGTCGAGGCGGCATGACGCGCGAAACGAAACCAACGCCGGGAGCAGCAGCCATGAACGCATCCGTTGCGGCGATGGTCTTCAAGATGAGACGGTTGCCGCGCCGTCATCGCATCGCGCATCTGCGTGCGCTGATCCGGCAGCTGCCGCTCGGTTCGATCCGGAGGGCTGAGCTGATGGCATTGTTGCGCGATGAGATGCTGTTTGGCGAAGAAGGCCGCGCCCGATGAATCGTCCCTGGATGCCGCTTTATGTCGGCGATTATCTCGGCGACACCGGTCACCTCACCACGGCGCAGCACGGGGCTTACCTTCTGCTGATGATGCACTATTGGCGCAAGGGCGAACTGCCGGACGATGACCGGCAGCTCTCCAAGATTGCCAAGCTGCCGCTGAAAACCTGGTGCGAATATCGCGCGACTTTGCAGGATTTCTTTTACGAGGGGTGGAAGCACAAGCGGATCGACGCCGAACTCGCGAAGATGATGCGCGTTTCCGAAAAGCGCGCGATCGCCGGCCAGAAAGGCGGCATCGGCTCGGCACTGGCGCGGATGAGGCTGGAGAACGGCGCGCTGTCGCGGCGCGTCCCGTCCCGGGCAATTGCCGGGCAATCGCTCAGCCGGGCCGCAGCCGGCGTCGACCACTCACACCCACATCAGAGTCTTTCCAAGGGAGAGGGGAGCTTTGACGATTCCCTGAAGCAGCAGCCGGGAGCGCGTGCGCAACAACCCGCGATTCCCGTCAGTCCCGAACTGGCGGCCTATGTCGCCAAGCGAACCACGTAACAGCCGGACGACGCCAGCGAACGGCAGAACCGCTCTCTCGAATTCCAACTTTGCAAAGGAGCAATCCGACATGGCACGGGCAAGACGCAACAGACCGCAAAAGTCTGCAAAGATTCACGACCGACGATCGCGGGATCTCCTGCGCAACGCGGAAGTAGCGGCCATCGAGGTCGACGATCCCTTGGGGCTGGATCCCGGCGACAAGATCGTCACCTTGCGCTCGATCCGCAACGATCCGCTGGCGCGGCTGCACACGCGTCGCCAGATCGACGAGGCGCAATACCGGGGCGGCAGGGCGTTTCAGGATGATTGGGAGAAGGCCGAGCGCGGCCCGCAGGCGGTCGACCCCACCCGCGAATATGTCGACGGCGGACAGCGGCGGGAGCCGATCACCGAGCGCCAGCGCAAGGCCGTGTTGCGGCTGAACCGTGCCGAGCATGAACTCGGCGCCGACGGCTCAGCGCTGGTGCATGAGGTTTTGGTCTTGGGCATGACCATGGAGCAGATCGGAGAGCGGCGCGGCGCGCAGGGTCAGCGCTGGATCGATTATTTCGCGCGCCGGTTCCGCGAATGCCTCGATCGCCTGGCGCTGATCTACGGATTTGCGACGGAGCGGCGGTAGCGGCGACGCGCCGCCGCCGGCGTCCATGATATGCTTGGCGGAGATCAAGGGAAACCGAAACGAACACCCCAGGCTAGGATCATGCGATGAGCAACCTGTACAACAAGGCGCTGGTCGGGCTGCTGCTGCTTTTTCTCGCGATGGCGGCGCTATTGTTTGTTCCGCCATGGACGTTCGACTATTGGCAGGCATGGATCTTCCTCGCGGTCTATTTCACCGCATCCATTGCGATCTCGCTTTATCTGATCAAAGGGGATCCGCAGCTTCTGGCGCGGCGGATGAGCGGGGGCCCCGCGGCCGAGAAGCTGTCGGCGCAAAAGATCATCATGTCCCTTACGTCGCTGGGATTTATCGGCCTGCTGCTCGTCCCGGCGCTGGATCGCCGCTTTGCGTGGTCTCACCTGTCGGCCGGCGTGGCGCTCGCCGGAGATGCGCTCGTCGTGCTCGGCTGGCTTGGCATTTATTTCGTTTTCAGGGAGAACAGCTTCGCCTCCGCGACCATCGAATTGGCGCCGGACCAAAAGGTCATCTCGACCGGGCCCTACGCACTGGTGCGTCATCCGATGTACGTCGCTGCCCTCGTCATGCTTCTCGGCATACCGATTGCGCTCGGCTCCTGGTGGGGTGTGCTGGTCATGGTTGCGATCATGCCGGCGCTGATCTGGAGATTGCTTGACGAGGAAAAATTCCTCGCCAAGAACCTGCCGGGTTATCGGGAATACCAAACCACGGTTCGATATCGCCTGATACCGCGGGTCTGGTGAATAGCAGCAGCGTTTTCCTTTTTCCCGCTCTCGCGTCTTGCGGTTCTTCAACCACACGTCAGAACGATCTTGCCCGCCACGGTGCCGGTAGCCAGCAGCTCAATGGCGCGCTTGGCGTCGCTTAGCGGGAAGGTGGCGGCGATGACGGGATTGATTTGTCTGCGCGCGACCAGCGTGAGGATTTTCGGCAAGTCTTCGTGAAAGGGCTTTGCGTCCTTTCGATATCGTAACGTGATGCCGTAGAACGTTCCGCGGCGTCCGCGGAGGCGGGCGCCGATTAACAGATCCCAGAACATCCGCGCCCTGGCGAGCGCACCATCGACGGCCATGAAACCATAGCCGACGACCATTCCGCCGCGGCGTGCCGCGCGCAGGCACGGGCCGATGTTGGCGCCTCCGACGGCGTCGAAGACGAAATCGACGCCCGCCGGCTCGCGGGCGCGGATCAGACGGTCGATCGGCCCGAGCCGATAATCGAGCGGCGTTGCCCCGAGGCTGGCGACGAGGCCGTGCTTCCTCGCAGAAGCAGCACCGTAGGTCTTCACGCCGGCGAGCCGCAACAGTTGCAGCAGCGCGGTTCCGACGCCGCCACCCGCCCCGGTGACCAGCGCGGTCTGGCCGGCTCGAACATTGGCCACACGATGGATCATTTGCCACGCCGTGACGTAATTCAATATCACCGCGACCGCTTCGACATCCGGGACCTCGTCCGGGATCGGCACGAAATGCTCGGCCCCGCGAACCAGGCGCTCGGCAAAGCCGCCATATACAGTCAGGGCCGCGACGCGTTGCCCGACCTCGAAGCCCGTTACATCAGCGCCAATTGCCTCGACGACCCCGGCGATTTCGTAGCCGCCGACGAAGGGTATCTTCGGCGCGAACATGTAGTCTCCGGCCAGCATGGTCAGATCCGTTGCGCCGACGCCGGACGCACGCACCGCCACGCGCAATTCCCCGGGTCCGGGATCTGCCATCGGCAAGTCCACGGTTTGCAGCACGTCAGGCCCGCCCGGCCTCGTGATCATCTGGGCGTGATAGGTCGCCGGCATCGCGGTTCTCCTCGTTTGCGGCTTGCATGCGGAGGAGTATGGCGGCCACTAGCTTAAAGAAAATTGCCTTAATGCGTAGCCATGTTATACATTTATGTATGACACAGCGAGAGCCGGGCTGGGAGTTGTTCCGCACCTTTCTGGAGGTGGCGCGCGATGGCAGCCTGTCGGGTGCGGCGAGAAAGCTGGCGCTGACCCAGCCGACCGTCGGCCGGCATATTGATGCGCTCGAAGCCGCACTCGGACTGTCGCTGTTTTCCCGTTCGCCGCAGGGGCTGACCGCCACCCCGGCTGCGCTCGAACTTGTCGGCCATGCCGAAGCCATGGCGGCCGCATCGGCGGCGCTGCGCCGGACCGCTTCGAGCGGCGCTCAGACCGATCGCGGCACGGTCCGTATCGCTGCCAGCGAGATGGTCGGATGCGAGGTACTTCCGCCGATGCTCGCACGCTTTCGCGACAGCCATCCCGGTATTGTTCTTGAACTGGCGCTGAGCAATCGCAACGAAGACCTGCTGCGGCGGGATGCGGACATCGCCGTCCGCATGGCTCGTCCCAGGCAGAAATCGCTGCTCGCGCGCCGCATCGGCAAGACCGTGATCGGCCTCTACGCGCATCGAGATTATCTGAAGGCGTACGGCGTGCCGAAAACGGCCGCAGACTTCGCCAAGCATTGCTTGATCGGCTTCGATCGGGACGATTGGTCGCTTCGGAGCCTGGGCACGCTGCCGCAGGAGGTTACCCGCGATCATTTTGGTTTTCGCTGCGACAGCGATCTTGCACAATTCGCGGCGTTGCGGGCGGGGGTGGGAATCGGCGGCTGCCAGCACAACATCGCCAGGCGCTTCGATGAGTTGGTGCCGGTGCTCGGCAAGGCGATCCGGTTCGAACTGGAGGTTTGGATCGCGATGCACGAAGACATGAAATCCACCACCCCGGTCCGGATGTTGTTCGATCATCTCGCCGCCGGTCTCTCCGCCTTTGTCAGCGGTGCTGACATCGGTTGAGGCGCGCGTCGCGCGTCGCAGAAAGTTCCTTGAGGACTTCCCTCTCATCCGCTGACGCGATGGCGGGGATCGCCGCGCGCCGAAAAAGAAAGGGGCCGAGGCCCCTTTCTTCCGGATTGCCATCGGTGCCAGTGGCACCGGCGGTATCACCAGCCGCTATAGTAATCGTGCCAGCGGTGCCAGCCCCAGCGATGGTGCCAACCCCAGCCGCCATAATATGGTGCCAACCCCAGCTGCCATAATAATGCGGATGGTAGTAACCGTAGCCGTAACCATAGGCGTAGGTCGGTTGGCGCCAGCAGTGGGCCCCATTGGTTGCAGAAGTAAGCGGCCTGCTGAACGTTGGAAGCTTGCGCGGCCTGTGCCGGAATGGCGACAGGCATCGCAGACGCTGCTGCGCTGGAGAGTGCCACGCCGCCTAGCGCGGCGAGGCCAACAAGTGCAGAAACAAGTTTCATGATATTCACCTCGTAACATCCGTTGGAGGTGCGCGCCGAGCAATCGGTTCGGCGCATTGCTGCGAATTAACATCGATGAACAAATCGCGCGCTTTCCGATTTGTAATCGGTGAGTCCCGAACGGCACGTTGGTCGCAATCCACCAAACTTCATACAGATGGAGATGGAGGGTTCGATGAGGATGATGTCATGGTCGCGGTACCATTGCCTGTCGTGGTCCTTCATGCGCATCGGCGCCAGCCTGCGTCACGGTGGACTCATACGGGCAGGTCGCAAGATCCGGGCCGCTGGAAAAGGGTCCCGCAGAACATGCGCGCAGAACCGGTACTTGTAGACTGCTGAAAATAGCCCATAACGTCCGGGAGCGCGGCCAAGTTGCCGATGATCGCCAATCGATATAATCGATATCAGAAGAAAAGGACGGGACGATCATGACTGCCAGACCGCAACTGCCGGATCGCGCACCCCGAGAGAAGGGCGTGCCGACCGCCCTCGACGGCCTGCTGGTGGTGGATTTCACGCGGGTCGTCGCCGGGCCTGCCTGCACGCAAACCCTGGCCGATTTCGGCGCCGAGGTCATCAAGATCGAAAACCCTGACGGTGGCGACGATACGCGCAGCTACGAGCACGCGGAAATCGGCGGCGAGAGTGCTGCCTATCTCAGCCTCAATCGCAACAAACGCGGCATCGCGCTCGACTTCACCAATCCCGCAGCCCTCGAGGTGGCGCGAGAATTGATCGCGAAAGCGGATGTGGTGGTGGAGAACTTCTCCGGCGGTGTGATGAAGAAGTTTGGGCTCGACTATGCTTCCGTCGCGCCGACCAATCCGCGCCTGGTCTATTGCTCGATCTCGGCCTACGGCCGCAAGGGGCCTTTTGCCCTGCGCCCCGGTTTCGATCCGATCACGCAGGCCGAAAGCGGCTTCATGTCGCTGAACGGCTTTCCGGACGGCCAACCGGTGCGCACCGGTCCGCCGATCGTCGACATGGCGACCGGAATGTCGGCCTGCAACGCTATCCTGCTCGCGTTGCTGGCGCGCGACCGGCTCGGCCGCGGCCAGCATGTCGAGGTCGCGCTGATCGACATTGCGGTGGCGATGACCGGCTTTTATGGCATGGCCTATCTGATCAACGGCGTGAATCCAGGCCGTTTCGGCAACTCGCCGAACGGCTCTCCGAGCGTCGGAGTCTATGAAGCGTCCGACGGGCCGTTCTATATCGCTTGCGCCAACGACCGGCTGTATCGCCGCCTCGTCACCGAGGTACTGGACCGGCCCGACCTGATCACCGATCCGGAATTTGCCAACCGCCGGGCGCGAACCGCCAACAAGGAAAAGTTGCGCGCCATCATCGGCGGAGTTTTTGCGGGCGACCGGCTTGAGAACTGGATCGCGAAGATGAAGAAGGCCAATATCCCGGTCGGCTATCTTCGCACCGTCGAGGAGGGGCTCAACGCGCCCGAAGTGCGCGAGCGCCATCGGCTGAGCCAGATTCCGCACCCGACGGCGGGTTCGGTCCCCAATATCGAAACGCCGCTCCGCATGGAACTGACGCCGGTGGTCGACCCGGTCGCAGCGCCCTTGCTCGGCGAACACACCAGGGTGGTGCTGCACAAGACGCTCGGCTATGACGATGCCCGCATCGACGCGCTGGCCGAAGCCGGCGCGTTCGGCAAGCTACGCGACGACGTCGCGCGCGATGCCGCAGCTGGCTCAAGTGAGCCTTAGAACTTCCTTCGTTTAGTGAACCGCCGCGTACATGATTTTTTCTTCGGTCGCTTCCAGGGCGGAGAACTCCTCGACCACCTTGCCGCCTCGCGACACCAGGATACGATCGGACAGCGCCATGATCTCCGGCAGATAGGACGAGATCACCACCACCGCCTTGCCCTCATCGGCCAGCCGCTGGATCAGCTCGTGGATCTCGACGATCGCGCCGACGTCGACGCCGCGCGTCGGCTCGTCGAAAATGATCAGATCCGGCTCCTGCACCAGCGACTTCGCAATCACCACCTTTTGCTGGTTGCCGCCCGACAGCTCGACGACCTTCATGTCATTGCCGGTGGACCGAACCCTGAGCTTCTCGACCCACGAACTGCCGATCTTGTCGGCCTCGCGCCGTGACAGGAAGAAGCGGCCTCCCGGGACTTTGGCCAGCAGCCCGAGATAGATGTTGCGGGCCACCGACATGGTCTCGAAGAAGCCTTCCACCTTGCGGTCTTCGGTGACATAGGCGATGCCGGCGCGCACCGCCGGCGCCGGAACGCGGTAGCGCACCGGCTTGTCGTGCAGGATCACCTCGCCGCCGTGAAAGAAATCGCGCTTGAGCACGCCGGCGACCACCTTGAATGTCTCGGTGCGGCCGGCGCCGACCAGGCCGAACACCCCGGTGATCTGTCCGGCGAACACCGAAAGCGAATTATTCTTGACCATCGGCGCCATCTTGAGGTTCTGCACCGTGAGCACCCGGGCTCCGGGGGTCCGCACCGTGGTCTTGCGCGTACCATAGAGCGTATTCGATAAATCGCGTCCGACCATCGCCTGCACGATCCGCGCACGGTCGAACTTCGAGGCGTCGTCGGTCACCACGTGCTTGCCGTCGCGCAGGATCGTGATGCGATCCGCGAGGATCAGGGCTTCCTCGAGCGCGTGCGAGATGAACACGATCGAAACGCCGCGGCGCTTGAGGTCGCGCACGAGGTCGAAGAAATACTTCTTTTCCTCCGGCGTCAGTGTGGCCGTCGGCTCGTCGAAGATGATGACCTTTGCCTCATGCAGCACCGCGCGCGCGATTTCCACCATCTGTTTCTTGGCGGTGCCCAGCAGCGCGACCGGCGTCGCCGGATCGACATGGAAATTCAGCGATTGCAGCAGCTGCTGCGCCTGGATGTTGAGGGTGCGGAAGCGCGTCAGCAGTTTTTCGTTGCCGAGCTCGATGTTCTGCGCCGCCGTCATGGTCGGCACCAGGCTGGTCTCCTGATAGACCATGCAGATGCCGGCCTGCAGCGCATCGCGCGGCTGTTCGAACGTAACCGGCTTGCCATCGAGGATGAATTCGCCCGAGGTGAGCGAA
>JAJYAH010000950.1 GCA_021779635.1 Pseudomonadota bacterium
AAGGTGATCTCGACGCATGATGCTTTCGGCTATCTTGCATCGGCCTATGGCATCCAGTTCATCGCTCCGCTCGGCGTTTCCACCGAATCCGAGGCCAGCGCCCGCGATATCGCCGGAATCATCACTCAAATCAAAACGGAAAGGATTCCGGCTGTTTTTCTTGAAAATATCAGCGACCCCCGCCTGATCCGGCGGATATCGGCCGAGACCGGCGCCAGGGTCGGCGGGACGCTCTATTCCGACAGTCTGACGGGTGAAAAGGGCGATGCCCCCACTTACATTGATATGGTCAGGCACAATATAAAGACGCTAACAAGCGCGCTGGCGAACCAGGGCAGCGGCTCGCTGCTGCCGGCGCCCGCGCATACCGTTCCGGAGTAACCATGCCAGAATCGACGTCCCCAAAAATTCCCGTGACCGTGCTGACGGGCTATCTCGGCGCCGGCAAAACCACCCTTCTCAACCGGATCCTGTCGGAAAACCACGGCAAGAAATATGCTGTCATCGTCAATGAATTCGGCGAGATCGGCATCGACAACGATTTGATCATCGGGGCCGACGAGGAGGTGTTCGAGATGAACAATGGCTGCGTCTGCTGCACCGTGCGCGGCGACCTTGTGCGCATCCTCGACGGGTTGATGAAGCGCAGAGGGAAGTTCGATGCCATCATCGTCGAGACGACCGGGTTGGCCGACCCGGCGCCGGTGGCGCAGACCTTTTTCGTCGACGAGGACGTGCAGAAGAACGCCAGGCTCGATGCGGTCGTGACGGTGGCCGATGCGAAATGGCTGAGCGATCGGTTGAAGGACGCGCCGGAGGCCAAGAACCAGATCGCGTTCGCCGACGTCATCGTGCTCAACAAGACCGATCTCGTTTCCGGGCCTGAGCTCGCTGAGGTCGAGGCGCGGATCAGGGCCATCAACCCTTATGCAAGGCTGCATCGCACCGAACGTTGCCAGGTCGCGCTGTCGGACGTGCTCGAACGCGGCGCGTTCGATCTCGACCGCATTCTTGAAATAGAGCCGGAATTTCTCGAAGCTGGCGATGGCCACGATCATCATGACCACGATCACCACCACGGCCATCATCATCACCACGATCACGGCCACGGTAATGGCGGCCTGAAGCATTACCATGACGAGGAGATGCAGTCGCTGTCGCTGCGATCGGACAAGCCGCTCGACGCCACCAAATTCATGCCCTGGCTGCAGAACCTCGTCGCCAGCGAGGGCCAGAAGATCCTGCGCTCGAAGGGAATTCTCGCCTTCACCGACGATGACGACCGCTATGTCTTCCAGGGCGTGCACATGATGCTGGAAGGCGATCACCAGCGGGCCTGGAAGGACGGCGAACCGCGCCAGAGCCGACTCGTCTTCATCGGCCGCGAATTGCCCGAGCAGACGATCCGCGAAGGATTCGAAGGCTGTATCACCACGTGATGACAGAATTCGATCCGGGCGAAACCGCCTCCATTGTTTCCGTCACCGATCAGGTGCGCGCGATCGCGATCGGCGCGCCGGTCACTTCGGTGCACTTTCTGGGCGACAGCGCCGCCTTCGTCGGTGCCGAGGAAAACGTCTTCCTCGCAAGCGGGCAGGGAGAGATCTCCCGTGTCTCCGTTCACGGGGGCGGCATCCTGTGCACCGCATCCGACGGGGCGCGCATCGTCATGGGTGGCGATGACGGCAAGCTCGTCGTGCTCGACGCCAAGGGAGAGGTCGCGCTGCTGGCGACCGACGCGAAGCGGCGCTGGATCGACAATGTCGCGCTGCATTCCGATGGCGCCGTGGCGTGGTCGGCCGGCAAGACGGCCTTCATCCGCAGCGGCAAGAATGAAGAGAAAACGTTCGACGCGCCCTCGACGGTCGGCGGTCTTGCGTTTGCGCCGAAGGGCCTGCGGCTGGCGGTCGCGCATTACAACGGCGTGACCCTGTGGTTCCCCAATATGGCGGCGACGCCGGAATTTCTGGCGTGGGCAGGCTCGCATCACTCGGTGACGTTCAGCCCCGACAACAAGTTTCTGGTGACGGCGATGCACGAGCCGGCGCTGCATGGCTGGCGGCTCGCCGACAACAGGCACATGCGCATGACCGGCTATCCCGGACGGGTGCGGTCGATGTCGTGGAGCGTCAGCGGCAAGGCGCTGGCGACATCCGGCGCCGACACCGTCATCCTGTGGCCGTTCGCCAGCAAGGATGGTCCAATGGGCAAGGAGCCCGCGATGCTGGCGCCACTGCAGGCCCGCGTCAGCGCGGTTGCCTGTCATCCCAAACAGGACATCCTCGCCGCCGGCTACAGCGACGGCACCATCCTGATGGTGCGGATGACCGATGGCGCGGAAATCCTGGTGCGGCGGAACGGCTCCGCGCCGGTCGCGGCACTGGCCTGGAACGGCAAGGGCACGTTGCTGGCGTTCGCTGCGGAGGATGGCGACGCTGGTCTGCTGGCGCTTTGAGCGTTTTCGAGCGAAGCGGATACCGGTTCGCGAAAATGCGTCAAAACAAAGTAGCCCGCGGATCCTGCCCCGGTTCCCCGGGAACAATGCTCTCCAGCGTCCGTTGATCCCGCGAACAAATTCGCGGGTCAAACACGATGTCTTCGGACGGCAGGAAACGCGCCTTGG
>JAJYAH010000951.1 GCA_021779635.1 Pseudomonadota bacterium
ATGCCGCGGCACTCGGCCGCGAGACCGGACAGCCGGTAAGTGAGCCAGCCAAGCTGATCGCGCCCATGTTGGCGCGCTTCATCGCCGGT
Organism: Pseudomonadota bacterium; assembly: GCA_021779635.1. The sequence goes on from JAJYAH010000951.1 coordinate 90, forward strand.
GACCGCGCCTTCGCCAAGATGCGGAATGTCAGGAAGCTGCCCGAGACGCCACTGAAGCCGGCTGGACCAAGGCCATCGACCGAGCCAGGCTGAGGAAGCGCCTGAACGCCGGATTGTCGTTGCCCGGCAACCAGACGGCGCTGTACGGCAGCACATCCTCCGCAGTCGCGAGAGGCCGGAAGACCACTTCGGGATAGCGGGTTGCGGTGCCCGCTTCGCTGATGAAGCTGATGCCGAAGCCCAGTGCGACCAGATGCATCAAGGTCTCGCGGCCGACGTCAAAGCGCTCGACCGAAGGACTGTACCCGAGATCCGCCACCCTCCGGACGACATAGTCGTGAATCACCGGCCCCGGTGCGTCGCGGCTGACGATGAAGTGCTCGTTCCTCAGTGGTTCCCAATCGACCTTGTCTTCGTCGGCGAGGCGATGCCGCTCCGGCAGGACAGCGAAAACGCGCGCCTCCCATAGGACGGCGGTGTCGCAGTGCGGCACCAAGAGCGTCCCCATGACAAAAGCGATGTCGAGCAGCCGCTCGTTGATACGCGCGAGGTGCTCGCTTGCGGATCCCTCGACGACATCGATGGCGATCGCGGGGTACGTTTCGCGATAGGTGCGGAGCAGCTCACGCGCGAAACCGCCCGACAGCGACGACAGGATCCCGATCCGGATTGCGCCCTCCGCACCACGCCCTGCGTTGGCGGCACCCTTCACGGCGTGATCGATCTCGGCCAGTGCCAAGCGCGACCGTTCCAGAAACCGGCGTCCAGCCTCTGTCAGCCGGACGCCACTCGCATCGCGCTCGAACAGGGAAACGCCGAGCTTGTCCTCCAGCTCCCGCACCCGCCGGCTGACGGCTGATTGCCGGATGCCCAGAACCTGTGCTGCACGGCTGAAGCTGAGATGCTCGGCCACCAGGAGCGCTTGAGAGATCGACGCAAGTTTGACCATGCACGAGCCTCCAGACAGACTCCTGCGCACAGGTGCTGTGGACATAGGTTGGCATAGATATTTTGGCAAAACGGTGGCGATGTCTTGCCGCTAATGCTGTTGTCGCTTTCGTCTACCGTGCCCAACTTGCCGAGAGCGCCTCTGCTTGTCGCAACACAGTTGGGACGTCGGCATCCTGAAGGTCCCGCGGGTAACCGTGCTTCCAGAGAATCCGCTTCACCAGCACGCGCATACGCGCCCGCGCACTCTCTCGATGAGACCAATCCACCGTTACGATGCCTTTGAGGCTGACCAGTAGCTCATGGGCGATCACCTTCAAGGAATGTTCCCTATCAATTCGACGGCGGTCTCGCTCTCGGCCAGCGCGTCATAGAAGGCGATCTTGTCTTGCGGCAAGCCTTCGCCTTCGCCACGGCGGCGCGTAGCGCGGGCCTCTTTCGCGAGGTCTTTCAGTGCCTGGCCGGCCATTCCGTCCCACCCATTCTTATCGACGGAGCGAGCTGCTTTTACGTGCTGCTCCGATTCAATCGACTTCAACCGCTCGTATTCCTCGACCGCCATCACCACGACCACGGCCCGGCCATGCTTTTCGAGGGTCACGGGTTCAGCCCGGGCCGTGTCGATAAACCGACCGAAGCTGTACTTCGCGTCCCGGGCCGATAGCTTTTGCATGTCCCGTCCGAAGCACACTGTTTCGGCCGCTTGTGGCCAAAATGGCCGAATATTCAAGGTCTATTTGGGGAGGCGAGCACGCCTGCGCGTGACTCGCAGAACGCAGCGAGTTCGATCATCACGCGTCCGAGCAGCGGAACCCGGCGGGAGGCATCGATCTCAGATCAAGCGTAACAGGTCGTTCGAACGGACATCCTGAAAGCCGCCCGGGGCATAAACGAGGGTTGCGGATCATTGGTGAATGTGTTGCCGCTCTGATTGATCTCTGTTAGCTTGTTGTACAGAACGACCGTTAGGTAGGCAAAATTGATCATGATGGATAATATATATCCGCTTTTTCGATTCGAGACCTCCCAATAGGTTGTAAGGTGTCTTCCATTCTGAGGCCGTCAAATGGGGTATCTCTCAGAGAGAGGGGGCTAATCCCTACCCTGGGGCAGGTTTGCCACACGGACCTCACCGGAGTTGCGTAACGATTGTCCGTAATCGCAATGATTTCCAACCCGCTATGCTAGGCAGTTTAGGCAATATCCGAGGCTGCGGCCATCTCGCGGTGGGTTACGGGCGACCTGATCCCCTAAACAGAAGCGGCTGAGATTTAATCTAGGGAAAATCAATGAAAATCATCGTTGCTGTTAAGCGGGTGGTCGATTACAACGTGAAGGTCCGTGTGAAGTCGGATGGCTCCGGAATGGAAACCGTCGGCGTCAAGATGTCGATGAACCCGTTCGACGAAATCGCCGTCGAGGAAGCCGTGCGGCTGAAGGAAAAGGGCGTCGCCACCGAGATCATCGCGATCTCGCTCGGCGTCGCCGTCTCCGGTGAGACGATCCGTACCGCCCTTGCCATGGGCGCCGATCGCGGCATCTTGGTCGAAACCGATATCGCTCTGGAGCCGCT
>JAJYAH010000952.1 GCA_021779635.1 Pseudomonadota bacterium
ATGCAATTCGCCGAAGAGGCTGACGGTTAAGACTTGCCTCCCAACTACATTGCTGCGTCAATGAGCCCTTCGCGTTCCAGGACGCGGCGGACCTCTTCGAACGCAGCCGCGATCTTCCCCTTTGGGAACCGGATTTGTCCCAACCCCTGAACATTGCTGAACTCAGCACAGCCCTCTTCCAACAACAGGATGGCCTTTGTGAATCCGAGACGCCCCTGAAAAAGCCCGGCTTCGTGGACAACGTTCATGCGAGCCTGAATCTCCCCATCGGCCATTTCGTCTTCGCCCGTCAACACCAGCAGCGCGACGGCGGCAGCATCGAGCATCTCCGAAAGACGCGCGATATTGGTCACTCCAGCGACGGGCACGCGGTTGAACTCATCCCAGGGAAGACCAAGTCGATCTTGCACAAAATCCTTCAACTCTCGCCACGAAGGCGAGCGACCATGACCAATGAAGATGTTGGTCCCGACCCGATCGGCTGCCATCTTCTTGCGTCCTTTCCGTTCGAGATGCGATGCCGCCTTCTTGGCTAGGTCCGCCGCTCCACGGCATAGGGCAAAAGCATTATGGATCGCGGCAACCTCGGCTAAAATGTCGATATGGGGCGGAACTTGATTCCTCTGTCCCAACGCGGTCGTGTCACGCGTCATGATTTGACCCTTCGGCATCCAATGCTGCGCGATGTCCATCTTTGACGCGGGCTCCATCTTCTCCAGGTCAGTCTTCAACTTCGACAAAAAGGTGTCGAGTTGCCCCGACAGCTCGCTTTCGAGAATGGATTCAATCTCCGATTTCGACGCGTCGAACAATGCGTTTGCCTCGCGCGCGGCCTTGCGGCCGGGATCCATGTCAGGATTTCCTGCCATGGCGTAGATGCGGGTGACGACATCATCGAATTGATACTCGCGCCACGTGCCCCGCGAACCCAGGCTCGTAAATTCGAGGTTCTCCAGACCCCACTCCTGGCTGAAGTGAGCTCCCGCCGGCGGCGGTTTAAGTCCATCGTAATAAACCCGCGAGTGATACCCAAGCCAAGAGCCTGAAAATGAACGCCCAACTTGCTCGGCAGCATCGCCGAGCGATTTGAGGGGAGCAGAAATGCTCCCGGCATCGGCCGTCGCAACGGCGGCCTGCAGCTTCCTGGCAATCTCGAAGAGTTCTTCGAACGATTTCATATGACGGCCTTTTGCTGAATCGCGGAGCTATGCCGAAATTAGACGCTCCGCGGACTTGTTCGTCTAATATTTTGTCCGGACGTAGGTGCCATAGGTCCCATAGCACTGGTAGCCGGCCCGGTTTTTGTGCGTTCGCAGCTTCCCGTCATAACTCTTGCGCTCGAAAAGCTTGCCGCAGACCGTGCAGCGGAAGACATAGGTGGTGTCGCTGCTCGATGTACGCGATCGGCGACGAGTCGAGGTTCGCGGCGATATGATCCCCGTTGACTGCGACGTTGAAGGGATTGACTGGGGACCCGATGGCGTCAGCTCGATCGGATAGCGTGGGGAAAAAACTGTCTGTGTCGAGGAGGCTCCGAAGATACTGTCGAGCCGATAACTGCGAGGTTTTCCATCTTCGGCGCGAACCGCCATCAACAGCACATCACCGGCGCGGGATCGGCGCAGCGAGTAAGCCTCGATTAGACGGGTTGACCGCTTGCCCTGTTGGTCGCGGTAGTCGAGATTGACCAACAACCGGTTGGCCGCGGCGAACCGAATGGTTTCGATGAAGGTCTGGCCGCGCGACCCTACCGGAAGACCGACGATGCGCTCGCGGATAATTTCTTCGGTCGCGCCGCCTAAAGGCGGCATCTTTGGCAAGACCGGCACCGCAACCTGACCGTTGAGCCATTCGAATATTTCCGGCAACGCGTCCCAGAACGCGGCGATCGGCAGCAGGGCCGGAAGCTGATGGTTCAGCATGCCAGACCAGCCCGCCTCGACATCCCCGCGGTGCGCATTGATGTCCGCAAGTTGAGGCAACCCGATGCCCTTGAACGCGCATTTCTCGCGCAGCACTGCAACAAATTGCTGCTGCTCGGGTCGTGCATCAGCATTCCGGTAAAGGTTGACAACGTCGTAGAGATCGCGCGGCCGGGTGCGCTCGGACAGAGCTCTGAATTTTTCGGCAAACGCTTCGACATAGTCGTAAGCGAGCACCTCGATCCCTTCTTCCGGCGCATCGGAATAGGGGTGGAAGATTTCGACCGTCTCGGGCGGCAGGACCACGCGTTCGTCAGCGGTCAGGTCGAGCTTGATACGCGGCAGCGGCCGCGTCGGCGAAACCGGTCCCTTGTAGCTGATCTTGCCCTGGCACGAGAGGTTGCCGCGCGGGTTGCGGTAGATATCGAATTCCTGTTGGTCAGCGGGGACTTCGATGCCGGTCTCGTTATAGACCCACGCGCCGATTTCGGCGAAGACGCGCTTCAGAAACGCCTCATCGAGATGCGCTTCATTGCGGAGCGTGAAGTCGAGATCCTCAGAAAACCGGTAAGTCTCGAAGAAACACTTCTTGAGACAGGTTCCGCCCTTGAAGATCCAGCTTTCGGCAAGCTCGTCATGGGCGTAGATGCCGGCGAGCATCCAGCCGAGGACATAATCCTTTTC
>JAJYAH010000953.1 GCA_021779635.1 Pseudomonadota bacterium
GGCGGCGACCAATCCCTTTGCCGGTCGACAACAAACAGGCACTCGCTCGGGCGCGCACCTCGAGCCGGAGGAGCTTTGGCGAGCGCGTCTCGACCGCGAGGCGCATGAACAATATCTACGCGAACGACAACGTCAGCGCATGGCGCGGGTGCAGGCGAGCGATGCCGCCTACGACTCTCCGCTCGCCGTCAGTCTTGGCAAACTGCAGTCGACGAGTGCGACGACAAATGATAGTGCTGCGACGTCGAAGAGCGCCTCGCAGGTTGGGCTGGGAGGTGGCACGCAGGACCTTTATGCCACAGCCTTGCGCGCAGGCATCGGCTTGCAGAATATCGATCCGAATGGTCAGAGGGCGAAAGAGGACTTCTTCAACGCGGACCTAAAAAGGGTCGGCTATCTTCCCAACAAGATCGTGTCGCCTACATCGGCTTACGAGTTGAAACGTGGATCGGTTGTTCCGGCGACACTGATTACCGGCATCAACTCCGATCTCCCCGGCCGCATCACTGCGCAGGTAAGCCAGAACGTTTACGACAGTGCGACGGGCCATCTTCTTTTGATCCCGCAGGGTGCGAAGCTCTTAGGGCGGTATGACTCCAAGGTCTCGTTCGGTCAGAGTCGCGTGCTCGTGGTCTGGACCGACATCATCTTCCCGAACGGATCGACCCTTCAGATCGGCGGCATGGCGGGCACCGACGCCGAAGGCTATGGCGGCTTCACAGATCAAGTAGACAATCATTATTTCCAGGTGTTTGGCTCAGCGATCATGATAGCCGCGATTGGTGCTGGCATCGACATGGCGATGCCTGCCAGTTCACCGTACGGCTATCAGCAAACTCCGACAGATGCGGCACGAAACAGCTTTGTCGAGTCCTTTGGACGCGTCGCCGAGCAGACGATCAGCAAGAACCTGAACGTCCAGCCGACCTTGGAAATTCGGCCGGGTTACGTGTTCAACGTCCTCGTCGACCAGGACATGGTGTTTCCGGGCGCCTACCGCGGCTGACGTGTCCGCGCCAAGTGCGGAAGTCGACTTGTTTGAGTGAATCGGAGGTCTGATGCCATATATCGATTCCATCGGAGCGAAACTTTATTTCGAGGAAACCGGAGAGGGGCATCCGATCGTCTTTCTGCACGAACTCGGGTCAGATTGTCGCGAATGGGAAACCCAGGTTCGCTACTTTTCTCGGGCGTATCGCTGCATCACCTTCAATGCCCGCGGATATCCTCCCAGCGATGTCCCAGAAGGGAGTGCTCTGTACGGATGGCAAATCGCCGTCGACGACATTGACGCTCTTATGCGAGGCCTTGCCGTTGAACGTGCGCATCTCATCGGGTTGAGTATGGGCGGATACGCCGCCTTGCAGTTTGGGTTGCAATACCCGGAGAGGGTTAGCGCGATTGTGGCAGCCGGAGTGGGGTCGGGATCAGCTCCTTCCCAGCGTGACGCCTGGTTGAGAGAGACCTCCGTTCTTGCGCGCGCGTTCGTTGACCGCGGGATGGACACGATGGCTCGCAAAATCGCCCACGGTCAAACTCGCGTACAGCTCAAATACAAGGATGCGCGGAGCTGGCAGGAGTTCCTTCACCAGCTGCGTCATCAATCCTCGCGAGGAATATCGAATACGATGACCCGCTGCCAGGCATTGCGGCCGCCGTTGCATGATCTAAGTGATCAGCTCGCTTTGATGCAGCTGCCGGTCTTGCTGGCTTTGGGCGATGAAGACCTGCCTTGCCTCGAGACAAACCTGATGCTGAAAACAGTTCTCCCGAACGCCGGTCTTTGGATCTGCCCTAATACCGGCCATACGATTAATCTGGAAGAACCGACGGCATTTAATATTCAGGTCGACAGCTTTCTCGCAGCCGTGGAGCGCAGAAGCTGGCGCCGAGGGTATCCGGCTGTCGAGACCCACTCCAATTTGAGAATTGAGACGGCGCGCGATAGGAGCGCGAATGCTGACGCGGCTCATTAACCGCACGTCCAACACCGCTTCGCAGCGAGAACTTCTATGAAATTGCGGACTGGCGTTCATCTCAGCGAACCAATGGCAATGCGTTTGACAGCCGAGGCTATACGCACGGGAGCGACTCCGTCGGAGCTGATTGAGGTTGCGCTCGATCGCTTCCTCGAATCGGAGGGCGCCCAGCTCGGGACGGTGGCAGATGGGCTCTCTAAACTAACCGATCAGATTGATCGCCTCAGCGCCGATTTGAGGATCGTGAACGAAGTTGTGGCGCACCACGCGCGCTTTCACTTGGCTATTACGCCTCCGATGACAAAGTCAGAACAGCAAGCTGTATCTCTGGTCGGATCAGAACGTTTCGAGGAATTCGCGGCGCAAGTCGAACGTCGCGTAGAGCGAGGACGGTCTCTTCTGCGAGAGACGATTCTGCGGCGCGCCACCGCAAATAATGAGAGCTTGACGAGCGGTTTTGCGCGGAGCGTTCGAAGCTCGGATGACGCGTCTTTAGAACCAACCCGACACCCCTCCGATAAGATCATTCAGACGTCAGCACCAAATGCTTCCGCACGGAGCGCCGCGGCAACAATCGAACCTTTCCGGACCAGATCACCGTCTCGCAACAACGAAAGATTTGTCGGC
>JAJYAH010000162.1 GCA_021779635.1 Pseudomonadota bacterium
AACAAGGTCTCGCCCGCGCCCCCGGCGAGCCGATGCTCCATCATCTGCTCGCCGCCGTGCTGTTCTCCAAGAACGAAATTCAGCCGGCCCGCACGCATGTCGAAGCCAGCCTGGCCAGGCGGCCCGACAATGCCGCGGCACATCTCCTCGCCGCGCGCATCGCCCGCGCCGCCGGGGATTTCGACGCCGCCTTGTCGCATCTCGATCGGGCGATCGCGATCGCGCCGCAACGGGACGCATTTCTCGAAAAGGCCCGGACGCTCGACCAGGCGGGTCACCGGCCGCAGGCGCGCGAAGCCTGGCGGGCGATTCTGGACGTCGTTCCGCAGCACCGGGAGGCCGCGGCACGGCTCGGACGATTGGCATGGGAAGACGGCGACACCGCCGTCGCCGCGACGTACCTCGAACGCGCGGCGGTGATTGACGCGCCGGCGCCGGTCTGGTTCGACCTCGGGCTCGTTCGCCAGGACCTGCGTGACTACGACCAGGCCGCCGCCGCCTACCGCAAGGCGCTCGACAAAAAACCCGACTATGCCGAGGCCGCGCTCAATCTCGGCATCGTGCTGCAGGAAGCCGGCGATCTCGACAGCGCCATGCGCGCCTATGCCGAAGCCTATCGGCTGCGCCCGCAGGCGTTCGGCAAGATCGCGATGGCGCTGACCTCGGCCTCCCACGGCCGCCTGTGGATCGACGAGGCATCGCTGCGCCGATCACTCGGCGGTTAGAGCATGATCCGGAAAAGTGGGAACCGGTTTTCCGAAAAGATCATGCTCAGAAATAAGATCTCATCCCCGCCCGCGCCGCGCGCGAAAATGTTTGCGATAGACGTTGGGCGCCGCCAGCACATCGGCGACGGTTTTCGAATAGGCTTGCCGGTGCGCCTCGTCGAAGCTCTCGAATTTGAGGTGTGGCGCGGCACGCGGCACCGCAAAGCACTGCGCCATGGGCGTGCCTTTCGGCAGCACGCCGGAAAAATCCGGCTGGGTCCAGACCGCCGGGAAATTGATGCCGCCGTCATGGAAGCGATCGGAATCCACCAGTCCCGAAATCAGACGAAACGGCAGATCGTCGCGGTTGACGGGATGGGTGGCAAACAGCGACCAACCGGGCTCAAGCTCGATGGTCCAGAAGCTGTTGAACTTGAGCGCGGCCTGGCCGTCGCTGGCAAACGGCGTCTCCGCGAACTGGGCCGCGACATGAAAGCTCAACGGCGCGCGTGGATATCCCGACGTCTGCGGCTCGGGAATGTCCCAGGCCCATGAGAACGACCCTTGATCGACCGCGATGTCGCACGGCAGCAGGATCGTGACACCATAGGCCATCGCATCGACAAAGGGCGGGCATTGCTTCACGGTGCGGATGTCGCGTCCGTGAATTTCCGAGTGCGCTTTCGCCGGCATCGCGCGCAGCCAGTCCGGAAGCGCGCTGCGCGCCGGAATCGGCCGCGGCAGATAGTCGGTCAATGCCGGATCGCAACGGAAAATCATGCGCATGGCGGGCTCCTTTGCTAGCAGTGAACATGGCGCCTGATACAACGCGCGACAAGGATACCACGAACCGTCATTGCGAGCGCAGCGAAGCAATCCATCCTTCCGCGCGGACTGCAAATGGATTGCTTCGCTGCGCTCGCAATGACGAATAAAAAGGCCGGGATTGCTCCCGGCCTTCACTACTTTTATCGCGTTGCCTCAGTTCGAAGCGCGCTTCGGCGGCGAGGCCGGCCACGACTTGATCAGGGTGTCGTAGTCGATGGTTTCGCCCTTCGGCTTCTCGTTCGCCAGCTTGCGCTGGGGCGCGATGTTGCCGTCCTTGGCCGACTTGGCGAACCAGTACTCAGCCGTCTCCTTCTTGTTGAGCTTCGGTCCGCAAGCGCCCTGGACGCCGGATTTCTCCAGACGTTCCATCACCGAGTCCTGGGCTGCGGCCAGCGAGTCCATCGCCTGCTGCGGCGTCTTCGCACCGGACGACGCGTCGCCGATGTTCTGCCACCACAACTGCGCCAGCTTCGGATAATCCGGCACGTTGTTGCCGGTCGGGGTCCACTGCACGCGCGCCGGCGAGCGGTAGAACTCGATCAGCCCGCCGAGTTTCGGCGCGCGCTCGGTGAACGACTTGTCCCAGATGTCGGACTCACGCGTAAACGTCAGACCGACATGGCTCTTCTTCAGGCTCACCGACTTGGAGTTGATGAACTGCAGATAGAGCCAGGCCGCCTTGCGGCGGTCGATCGGGGTGGACTTCAGCAAGGTGGCCGAACCCACGTCCTGGTAGCCCAGCTTCATGCCTTCCTTCCAGTACGCGCCATGCGGCGATGGAGCCATGCGCCACTTCGGCGTACCGTCCGCATTCATGACCGGCAGGCCGGGCTTCACCATGTCGGCGGTGAAGGCGGTGTACCAGAAGATCTGCTGGGCGATATTGCCCTGCGACGGCACCGGGCCGGATTCGGAGAAGGTCATGCCTTGCGCCTGCGGCGGGGCATATTTCTTCATCCAGTCGAGGTACTTGACGATCGAATAGACCGCCGCCGGACCGTTGACGTCGCCGCCACGTTCGACGGACGAGCCGACCGGACGGCAGCCTTCCATGCGGATGCCCCATTCGTCGACCGGAAGTCCGTTCGGAAGGCCCTTGTCGCCGTTGCCGGCCATCGACAACCAGGCGTCGGTGAAGCGCCAGCCCAGCGACGGATCCTTCTTGCCGTAGTCCATGTGGCCATAGACCCGGACGCCGTTGATCTCCTTGACGTCGTTGGTGAAGAAGTCGGCGATATCCTCATAGGCCGACCAGTTCACGGGAACGCCGAGCTCGTAGCCGTACTTGGCCTTGAACTTGGCCTTGTATTCGGGATTGCTGAACCAGTCGTAGCGGAACCAGTACAGGTTCGCGAACTGCTGGTCGGGCAACTGGTAGAGATGGCCGTTCGGGGCCGTGGTGAACGACTTGCCGATGAAGTCGTTGACGTCGAGCATCGGGTCGGTGACGTCCTTGCCTTCGCCGGCCATCCATTCCGTCAAGTCGACCGCCTGGCCGTAACGGAAATGGGTTCCGATGAAGTCCGAGTCGTTGATCCAGCCGTCATAGACGTTCTTGCCGGACTGCATCTGGGTCTGGATCTTCTCGACGACGTCACCTTCCTGGATGATGTCGTGCTTGACCTTGATGCCGGTGATTTCCTCGAAGGCCTTGGCAAGGGTCTTCGATTCATATTCGTGCACGGTCAGGGTTTCGGAGACCGCGTTGATCTCCATCCCCTTGAAGGGTGCGGCGGCCTTGATGAACCACTGCATTTCCTTCATCTGGTCTTCCTTGGACAACGTCGAGGGTTGAAACTCGGCGTCGATCCATTTTTTCGCGGCAGCCTCGTCGGCATAGGCGGGCGCGGTGATCGCAGCCGAGGCTGCCATCAGCGCGACGGCGCTTGTCATCATCAATAAACGACTAGGGGTCAAGGCACCCTTCCTTCTCTCCAAGTGTCGCATGGTGTTTCCTCCGTTGCAGCGACAAAACATACTCAGGCCCGGGTTGCCCCCGGATCTGCTCTTTTTCGCTCGTCAGACGGTGCGGAAAATCGCAACGGCCGAAACAAGCGAAATCACGGTGGCGAGCCACAGGCTCGACAAATCAATTCCTTCCCCGATCGGAAGCGTCGCGATCGTGTCGGTGCCGACGAATCCGATCCACAACAGATGGATCACGGCGGCCATGATCAGGGAAATAAACAGCCGATCGCCGCGCGTGGTCGGAATCCGCAAGATCCCGACCCGCTCGGCCTCCGGATAGGCAATGGCAAGGCCCGTCATGACCGCCAGCGTCATGGCGAGCAGCACGAAGAAAATCGCGGTCGGAAGCGTCCAGGCCATCCATGCGATATTTTCCATGGCGCGCCTCCTACACCCTGCCGAGCGCGAAGCCGCGCGCGATGTAATTGCGGACAAACCAGATCACCAGCGCGCCCGGGATGATCGTCAATACCCCGGCCGCGGCCAGCAATCCCCAATCCATGCCGGCGGCCGAGACGGTGCGGGTCATGACCGCCGCGATCGGCTTGGCGTCGACCGATGTCAGCGTGCGCGCCAGCAACAATTCGACCCAGGAAAACATGAAGCAGAAGAACGCGGCGACGCCGATGCCGCTCGCGATCAGCGGCACCAGAATCTTGATGAAGAATCGCGGGAACGAGTAACCATCCAGGAACGCCGTCTCGTCGATTTCGCGCGGCACGCCGGACACGAAGCCTTCGAGGATCCACACCGCCAGCGGCACGTTGAAGATGCAATGTGCCAGCGCCACCGCCCACGGCGTATCGAACAGGTCGATCGCCGAATAAAGATTGAAGAACGGCAGTGCATAGACCGCCGCCGGCGCCATCCGGTTCGACAACAGCCAGAAGAACAGATGCTTGTCGCCGAGGAAGCGATAGCGCGAAAACGCGTAGGCGGCCGGCAGGGCCACCGAAATCGAGATCACGGTATTGATGACCACGTATTTCAGCGAGTTGATGTAACCGGAATACCAGCTCTCGTCGGTGAAGATGCGCATGTAATTGGCGATGGTCGGCTGATGCGGCCACAGCGTCATGGTCGAGACGATCTCCTCGTTGGTCTTGAAACTCATGTTGACCAGCCAGTAGATCGGCAGCAGCAGGAAGATCAGGAACAGCGAAATGATGATGCGGCGTCCGGGGATCGAATGCATCATTCGACTCCCTTGTTGGCCGGACGCTCGGCGCCGGCATTGGTCATGACGGTGTAGAATATCCAGCACACGATGATGATGATCAGGTTGTAGACCAGCGAAAGTGCCGCGGCCTTGCCGAGGTCGAATTGCCCCAGCGCGATCTTGACGAGTTCGATCGAAATGAAAGTCGTGGAGTTGCCCGGGCCGCCGCCGGTCACCACGAACGGCTCGGTGTAGATCATGAAACTGTCCATGAACCGCAGCAGCACCGCAATCAGCAGCACCCGGTGCATCTTCGGCAACTGGATCGCGGTGAATACCGCCCAGCGCGACGCGCCGTCGATCTGGGCCGCCTGATAATAGGCATCCGGAATCGATTTCAGCCCGGCGTAGCACAACAGCGCGACGAGGCTGGTCCAGTGCCAGACGTCCATCACGATGACGGTGGCCCAGGCGTCAAAATCGTTGGACACATAATTGTAGTTGATGCCGATATTGTTCAGCACATAGCCGAGCAGGCCGATGTCCGGCCGGCCGAAAATCTGCCAGATCGTCCCGACCACGTTCCAGGGGATCAGCAGCGGCAATGCCAGGATCACCAGGCAGGCAGCGACCCGCCAGCCTTCGCGCGGCATCGAAAGCGCGACCACAATTCCAAGCGGAACCTCGATCGCCAGAATCACGGCGGAGAAGAACAAATTGCGCCACAGCGACGCGAAGAACCGTCCGCCCAGATCGGTCGACGGATCGAGCAGTTCCTTGAACCAGCCGACGCCGTTCCAGAAGAACTGGTTGTTGCCGAAGGTGTCCTGCATCGAATAGTTCACCACCGTCATCAACGGCAGGATGGCCGAGAACGCCACCACCAGGAATACCGGCAGCACCAGGAACCAGGCCTTCTGATTGATGGTCTTGTCCATCACGCAGCCCCCTCAACCAGCAGGCTGTCGGCATAGACGTGAACATGCGAGGCATCGAATATCAGCCCGGCGACCTCACCGGGGATCGAAACTCCCGGCGGCACCCTTGCTGCAAATTTGACGTCGTCGATGCGCAGGCGCGCGAAGCGGACGCGGCCGAGATCGTCGATCCGCTCGATGTTGGCCGACAGCAGGCCCGGCGCGGGCGGCGCGACATCGACGAATTCGGGACGCACGCCGACTTCGATCCTGGCACCGGCCGGCAAGCCATCGTAGCTCCGGTTCAGCGCGATCGGGTGACCGCTGATCCGGGCCTCGCGTCCCCTGACCTCGGCCGGCACGATGTTCATGCCTGGCGAGCCGATGAAATAGCCGACGAAAGTATGCTCCGGCTTGTCGAACAATTCCGCCGGCGTGCCGCTCTGCACCACCCGGCCGTCATGCATCACCACCACGGTATCGGCGAAGGTCAGCGCCTCGGTCTGGTCGTGCGTGACATAGATCATCGTCAAATCGAGATCGCGATGCAGCGCCTTCAGCTTCGACCGCAATTGCCATTTCAATTCGGGATCGATCACCGTCAGCGGCTCATCGAACAAAACCGCGGCGACATCGGAGCGGACCAGTCCGCGGCCGAGCGAGATTTTCTGCTTGGCGTCGGCGGTCAGCCGCATCGCCTTGCGTGACAGATAGGGCGTCAAATCGAGCAGTCGCGCGATCTCGGCGACCCGCGCGTCGATCTCAGCCTTGGGCAGGCCGCGATTCTTCAGCGGAAAGGCAAGATTTTGTCCGACCGTCATGGTGTCGTAGATCACCGGAAACTGGAACACCTGCGCGATATTGCGCTTCTGGGTTGACAGCGGCGTGATGTCGACGCCGTCGAACAGGATCCGGCCGCGCGACGGCGTCACGATCCCCGAGATCAGGTTGAGCAGGGTGGTCTTGCCGCAGCCCGACGGCCCGAGCAGCGCATAGGCGCCGCCCTGCCGCCAGGTCATCGTCACGGGCTTGAGCGCAAACGATTCCGGTGGCGCGGCGTTGCCGCCGTAGGAGTGTGCGAGATCGACGAGGTCAATGCGGGCCATGCTGCATGTCCCTCACGTCGCGCCGGGCGCGGCGACCAAGCGGCCGGTCGCGTCGAATACAAAGAGATTATCCGGGTCGAGCACGGCATCCAGCATGTAGCCGGGCTCATATTCGTGCACGCCCTGCAGCACGGCGACCCAGTTGGAATCGTCGCGGTTGAGATGCACGAAGCTTTCCGACCCGGTGATTTCCGTCACCGTCACCGTGGCGGAAAACGCGTGACGGCCGGCAATTCCGTTGGCGACTTCAAGCTGGTGGGCGCGGAAGCCGACCCGGTAGGCGCCGTCGCCGAGGCCGGCGTAAAGCCCGGTGGCAGGCGCCTGCACGCCGCCGGCATACTGCACCGAGCCGTTGTGCTTTTCGATCCCGACGATGTTGAGCGGCGGATCGGAGAATACCTGGGCGACCCGCATGGTGTCGGGATGGCGATAGACCGTGGGGGTCTGGCCGACCTGCAGGACCTCGCCCTCCCACATGCAGACGGTTCTGCCGCCGAGCAACAAGGCTTCGGAGGGCTCGGTCGTGGCATAGACGAAGATCGCGCCGGAGGCCTCGAAGATACGCGGCAGTTCGGTGCGCAATTCCTCGCGCAGCTTGTAGTCGAGATTGGCGAGCGGCTCGTCCAGCAACACGAGGTCGGCGCCCTTGACCAGCGCGCGCGCGATCGCGGTGCGCTGCTGCTGGCCGCCGGACAATTGCAGCGGCGTGCGGTTCAGATACGGCTCCAGCTTCAGGAGTTTCGCAGCCTCCTGGACCCGCTTTTCGATCTCGGCGCGCGGCTTGCCCTGCACCCGCAGCGGCGAGGCGATGTTTTCATAGACGGTGAACGAGGGATAATTGATGAACTGCTGATAGACCATCGCCACCGAACGCTGCCGCACATCGAGGCCGGTGACATCCTTGCCGTCGACCAGAACACGGCCGGTTGTCGGCCTGTCGAGACCGGCGAGCAGCCGCATGATCGAGGTCTTGCCCGACAGCGTCGGGCCCAGCAGCACGCTCAGGGTGCCGCGCTCAAGCGTCAGCGAGACATCCCGAATCGTCGGAATACCATCGACTACGCGCGTAACTCTTTCGAGCGTGACGGTCATGTCCGCCCTCCTGCTTCCAGCAAGGACCGTTCGAGCGGCGCCCGATGCGCGGCGATCCAGTCATCGATGGAAGCAATTTCGGCAGTCGACAATCGCAATCCAAGTTTGGATCGCCGCCAGACGATATCCTCAGCGCTGCAGGCCCACTCGGCCGACATCAGGTACCTGACTTCGCTTTCCGTCAAGGTGGCACCGAACGACTGGCCGAGATCGGCCATCGATTTTGCGTCGCCGAGCAGCTTGCTGGCGCGCGTGCCGTAGGCGTGTGCCAGCCGGTTGGCATGCGCCGGCGACAGGAACGGGTAGCCACGCACCAGTTCGGCGGTCAGTGTCGCAATCGCCGAGACATCCAGATCGCCGCCCGGCAGCGGCCACTTTGCGGTCCAGCCTTCGCGCGCCTTGGAGCTGCGCAGATAGGGCGCGAGACGCTCAAGCGCCTCCTCGGCGAGCCGGCGATAGGTCGTTATCTTGCCGCCATAGATCGACAACAGCGGCGCGCCGCCGGGCTTGTCGAGTTCGAAAACATAATCGCGGGTGGCTGCCTTGGCTTCGCTGGCGCCGTCGTCATAGAGCGGACGCACGCCGGCATAGGTCCACACCACGTCCTCCGGCTTGACCGGCTTCGCCAGATATTCGCTGACGGAATCGCAGAGATATTTGATTTCCTCAGGTGACGCCTTCACCTTCGCCGGATCGCCGTCGTAATCGCGATCGGTGGTGCCGATCAGCGTGAAATCGTCCTGATAGGGAATCACAAAGACGATGCGGCCGTCGCTGTTCTGAAACATGTAAGCGCGGTCGTGCGCATAGAGCTTCGGCACCACGATATGGGAGCCTTGCACCAGCCGTACCTTGGCCTTCGCGTTGACGCCCGCGCCGGACGCCAGCACCTGCTCGACCCATGGTCCGCCGGCATTGACCAGCGCGCGGGCCTGAACGGTGCTGCGCTCGCCGATTGAAGTGTCTTCGACGGTGATCTGCCAGATCCCGTCGGTCGGCCGGATCTCGACGGCGCGCGAACGGGTGCGGATTTCGGCGCCGCGGTCGGCCGCGTCGCGTGCGGTCAGAACCACAAGCCGCGCGTCATCGACGAAGCAATCCGAATATTCAAAGCCCCTGGTGTAGCGGTTGGGAATCAGCGGCCGGCCGACTTCGTCGCGCGAAAGATCGACCGAGCGCGTCGGCGGCAGCAGATGCCGGCCGCCGATATGGTCGTAAAGAAACAGGCCGAGCCGCAACAGCCATGCCGGCCGCAACCCGGCATGGTGCGGCAACACGAAACGAAGCGGCCGGATGATATGTGGCGCGATCTGCCAGAGGATTTCGCGCTCGATCAGCGCCTCGCGGACCAGCCGGAACTCGTAATACTCCAGATAGCGCAGGCCGCCATGCACGAGCTTCGTCGACCACGACGACGTCCCGCTCGCCAAGTCATTCATTTCGCAAAGGAAAACAGAATTTCCGCGTCCGGCGGCATCGCGAGCGATACCGCAGCCATTGACGCCGCCCCCTATAATCGCGAGGTCGAAAATTCGATCCAAAGACGCTCCCCCGGCGTTCGCCAGTTCACTTTGGCGATTTCGCTTTCGGTTTGGATTAAATCACAAATAAAAACGAAAGCAACCGAAAACAGGAACTGGCGTCGGTTCCGGGCAGGAGGGCGCCATCTTTTCGTCATGGCCGGGCTCGTCCCGGCCATGACGAATTTGAAGCTCACATCTAGCCTATCGCAGCCGGGTAACGGTTGGAGGAGCGTCCACGGCCGGCTCGTCAATATCGGCCGCCGATTTCGGCATCGCCTCGATCACCTCGATGCCGCGGGTCTGGCAGATGTTGGCAAGTCTCGCCGGCAACGCCACGTCGGTCACAAAGGTCTGTATCTGGCTGATATGGGCAAGGCGAACCGGCGCGGTGCGCCGCAGTTTGGTCGAGTCGGCGACCAGCACCACGCTGCGCGCATTGGCGATGATGGCCTGGGCTGCCTGGACTTCGCGATAATCGAAATCCAGGAGCGCGCCCTCTTCGTCGATCGCAGACGCGCCGATGATGGCGTAATCGACCTTGAACTGACCGATCAGGCTGATCGCCGTCGAGCCGATCACCGCACCGTCGGCGCGGCGCACGGTGCCGCCGGCCACGATCACCTCGATGCGGGGATGCCGGTAGAGCAGCATCGCGACATTGAGGTTGTTGGTGATCACCAGCAGGTCTTCATGCGAGGTCAGGGCGCTGGCGACCTCCTCGGTAGTGGTGCCGATGTTGATGAACAGCGAGCAGCCGTTGGGGATCAGCGCCGCGGCCGCCGCGCCGATGGCTTTCTTCTCGTCGGCGGCGACGAACCTGCGTGCCTCGTAGGCGAGGTTCTCGACACCCGAGGCAATGATGGCGCCGCCATGAATCCGGGTCAGCGACCGGTGATCGCACAGATCGTTCAGGTCCTTGCGGATGGTCTGCGCCGAAACCTCGAAACGCCGCGCCAAATCCTCGACCATCACCCGGCCAAAGGCGCGGGCGATATTGAGAATTTCAGATTGGCGGTGAGTGAGACCTGTCACGACGGCACTCCGGGAACGAACACGCCCATGGTGCGGCCGTTCCGGCATCCGGTCAACGCGGCAGATCGGCCGTAACGGGGCGGCGATCAAATCCAGTTAATCGACCGGACCCAGCCGTCTAGGCGGTGATCGGCGGATCGCCCTGCGGAATCGCCTGCGGATGTCCCTGATCGTCGATCGCGACGTAGGTGAAGTTGCCGTCGGTCACCAGGATCGAATGCACTTCCTTGCGGCGCACCACCCAGGCCTCGAGGTGAACGGTGATCGAGGTCCTGCCGACCCGGACCAGGTTGGCATGAACTGAAACCAGGTCACCGACGAAAACCGGCTTCCGGAAATTCATTGCTTCGATCGCCACCGTGACGGCGCGCGACTTCGCGATCTTGGAGGCGAAGATTCCGCCGGCGATATCCATCTGGCTCAGCAGCCAGCCGCCGAAAATGTCGCCGTTCTGATTGGTATCGGCCGGCATCGCCAGCGTGCGGATCGACAGATCGCCGCAGGGTTCGGCTTCCGTGTTCAATGGTGCGTGCACGGCTTGGGTGTCGGTCATCGATGGCCCCGTCGGATCGGATTTGAAACCGGTTACTTGAAACTATCCCAGCCGGCATCCGGCGCAAAACGCCCGCCGAACTTCGCCGCCAGCGCCTGCAACATCGACACCACATTTTCCGGGCCGCGGCTGCG
>JAJYAH010000954.1 GCA_021779635.1 Pseudomonadota bacterium
ATCAATTGCCGAGGGGCAACGGGTGTCAACCACGGGATGCCGGCTTGCGGATCGGTGGATGAGTGACGGAGCGCACCCGCATAACACGGGCGGACTTTATTTGCGAAGATACATGGATCGAAGCGTGCGGCCTATTTGAAATAGCGCCCACGAACATTGCGCCGTTACGAGTAGAACAATTCCGATTGGCTCGATCGTGGGGAAGAAGCTCACTCCGTCGCGATCTGCGATGCGAAAGCGCTCTCCAAATGCGCCCTCAACTCGGACGGCTGACGTCATCGTGTGGAAAGAAAGGTCCTTAAAGACGTTCTGTCGGTCGACGACAGGCACGGACCACAGCTCGTCGATGAAATGAACCGCGATATATGCCGGCACGACGATGAAGAGGCAAAACGCGAAGAGCTTGATCGCCTTCGCCAGCCAGTCGCGCGGGTCCGGCGGATCGACGAAAGCGCCGGGCAGCTTCTTATACCAGGGCTGGTTCGTGTAGAGGCGCCAGTGCCGCTCGACGATCAGAAGCAAGAAGAGCGAGACGATCGAGATTGCAACCGTGCCGATCAGGATCGCGGAGGGCGTTTTCGAGTGCGGGACGATCTGTTTCAGGATCGATGCCCCGGTTCGCTCAAGCCAGAACAGATTGAAAGAAAAGGAAAACAGAGCCGCGCCGAGCACACCGTATATTTTGACAAGTGTCGGGCTATCCACAGGTTGTCCCTCGCCAAGAGCGCAATCCTTGCATCGAACAGCGGATTTGGCAATGGATCGAGGATCTTGCCGGGAGGGATTCCGATTGGAATGCCCGTCTCTCGGCAATGCAGGGCAGGTGCGCCAAAGACGGTCGGGTTTATCGCGCAGGCCGCTTTCGCTTCCGCGCGATGGCGCCGGCTCTCCTGAAACTTGTCGCGATCAACCTCTCGGTTGCGGTGAAATTGTTTTGTCGGGCGTGCAGCCGTAGCGCTTCGCGGAACGCTTCTTCAAAAGCGTCCCAATACTCACGGTCGAGAAGCACCGCGACCGTCACCGGCCAGTAATAGATGCCCTTGAACGTTCGCAGGAGGTCGCCTGCCGGAATCCGGTAGCGTTCGAATTTCTCGGGATCGCCCGAGTGCAACGGCTCAAGGCCCTGGCTCGTGACCGCCCACTTCTCGTTCGAGAACAGCACCTCATTGCGCGGGTATAGGGCGCGCCAGTATTTCGGCCACGGAACATCGGGGATCGAATAAGCGATTTCATCGAGCGGACCAAACGCCCATTCCCAGCCGGCGCGCCAGTCGAAATGTCCCCTCCCGGACCTGGGATCATTATGACGGAATCCTCGTGCCATGGCCGGCTCGCCCGTGGTCTTGCCCGAGCATACCGCCCGGGCCCTCACGACCTCAGATATGAACGACGCCGGAAATTCTCAGGGAGGCGCTCAAGGATTTTTTGAGACCGCGGAGGTATGCCAGCAGTCGACCACTGCCTCGGCGTGGTCAGAAATTCCGGCCACGCTAACGGCGCGTCATGCCGCGCGCCGCTCGAGCGCAGCAAGGCGCTTCAGGTGGGAGGCGGCTTCGGAGGAGGTTCATAAGACGAGCCTCAGTCGATCTTTCTTACGAAGCTGCTGCCGGCCAACCGCATCAGCGCCGAGACGCCGACGAGTGCCCCGCCGATGAAGCAGAATATCTGTCGCCAGATTGCAGAGGGGATAGCCTCCTGGGTCACGCCGTGGACGAGCGCGTAACCGGCCAAGGCGGCGGGCGCGGCGAAGATCAGCGCCACGATGAGGCGCAGGATCGGCGACCGCAGCGTGGCAAACAGGACCGCAAACACACCGAATGCGGCTGGGGCGGCGATGAGGCCGATGAAGCTCGCGCCGATCAGGCCGGAGCCGGTGTGATAGGCAAAACGCGCGGCGGCAAACCCGAGCATCAGGGGGAGTGCGTAAGTGGCGAGTGTGTAGGCGACGACACAGAGGATACCGACCAGCGCTACGCTCATCAACATCACGGCGGCGATCATGATGGTTTCCTTAAACTTGGTAGATTGCCCTTCGTTCGGTCGTGCGCATGTCCAATGACCTTCTCCTGGCGGCGCGCGTTCACCCCTCGTCCCTGAGCCCCCTGTTTTCCAGTTGGGTGGTCGAGGTCGTCCGGCCGCGCGCCGTCAGGTGCGCGGCCGGAATTTTTCGTGCGGTGGCGGAAGGCGGGGACCGCTGGCGCGGTCCCGGCTCGTCGCTCACTCGGCGGCGACGGGATAGCCGTCGTCGTTCGCGCTTGCGGCGTCCTCGGCATCGGCGGTTTCGAGTGCTTCCGGCTGCTGTTTCGTCGGCCCCACGGCTTCGGGCGTCCGCATGAGAGCCGGAAGCCAGCCGGTTGCGATCACTAACTGCTCGGCAGCTTCCGCCATGTCCTGCTTCTTCATGTCCCCCATCCGGTCAGCGGCCTCGATGCTGACCGCTTCCCGCACGGCGTCAAGAATGCGCGTCTTGGTGACCCGACCGAAATAGGTCCGGGCGGTCGGTATCCAGTGCGCGGTCATGTCGAGGGACACGGCTTCCGCCAACCTGTCCGCCGTTGCCATCGCCCGGGGCCTGCGATCCATCGGCAA
>JAJYAH010000955.1 GCA_021779635.1 Pseudomonadota bacterium
TGCAGGCATCGCTGCAGGAGCCGGTGCTGCCGATGGCGGTCACCCGGTTCCGCTCGCCCTGGCGTTGGGAGGGCGGCCCGGCTGTGCTCCAGAGCCGTGCGACCGACGATTCCGGATACGTGCAGCCGTTGCGGTCGAAGCTCATCGCCGATCGTGGAACCAGGGCCATCTACCATTTCAACGGGATTGCCAGCTGGGGCGTGGCACAGGGCGGCGAGGTCAAACATGTCTACGCGTAACACGCTGCTTGCAGCCTGTTCGGTACTCGTTGTCGGGTGTGGCGCCGCGCTGGCGGAAAGCCCCCATCTCGGCAAGGCCGCCAGCCCCGAGGAAATCGCTTCCTGGGACATCAGCATCGGCCCCGACGGCGCAGGCCTTCCGCCCGGCAGCGGAACCCCGCAGCAGGGCGAGCAGGTCTATCTCGCCAAATGCCTCGCGTGTCACGGCGAGAAAGGCTCGGGCAAGCCGAACGATCAACTGGTCGGAGGGCAAGGATCGCTCGGATCCGGCCAGGCGCCGGTCAAGACCGTCGGCAGTTTCTGGCCCTACGCCACGACCCTCTTCGACTACGTGCGACGCGCCATGCCGCTGAACGAATCCAAATCGCTCCGCGATGACGAGGTGTATGCGGTCGTCGCCTACATCCTCCAGCTCAACGGCGTGATCGGAGAGAACGATACGATCGATGCACGGACGCTGCCCGCGGTACGAATGCCGAATAGAGATGGATTTGTACGTTTTTCCCGGGGGAAATGATTTTAATTTCGCAATGGGTCCAAGCGATCTGCCGCCGCCGAGAAACACTTCGAGCTATTCGCCATAACGGCGCAATCGCTCGAGGTCGACGATCGTCACGCCGCCATATTCGAGCCTGAGCAATCCTTCCTTCTCCAGTTGCTTCAGGCACTGGTTGGCATTTTGCCGGGAGATGCCGGACAGCGCGCCGATCTCCTCCTGGGTGATCTCCAGGTGACGCGTCAGGTCCGGATAGAGGATGGGGTTGAACAGCGATGCGATACACCGCGCGAGGCGAGCCGTTGCATCCAGCGTGCGGCCGTATTCGAGCAACGCGATGAAGTGTCCGAGGCGTTCGTTGAGCTGCCCTACCAGGAAGCGATTGAAGCCCGCGCTGTTTTCGAACAGCCAGAAAAAGGTCGTGCGGTCCATCATTGCGAGCCGCGTATCACGCAAGGCCACCACGTCGTAGCGCCGGGCCTCGTTCTTGAGCACGGTGCCCTCGCCAAACCATGCGCCGGCCGTCAAGCCGGCAAAACTGGTGGCCTTGCCGCCACGGGAAACGATGCCCATCCGGGCGAGACCGCTGACAACCCCGGTCCAGTATTCGAAATGGTCGCCGCGCATGAAGACGAATTCGTTGGCGCGGTAGGATTTCTCGGTAATGCCGGCGCGCGCGACCTCTATCTCTCGCTCGTCCAGCTCGCGCGACCAGACCGCGATGCGCTTTAGGTAATCTGCTGCAATCATTATCCGCCGAACCGTCACCCGAGAGCGGCCGCCATCGAGCGCCCGCAATACTCTTTGATGCTGCATCGCAGCATTTATCCAGGCATCGCCGCTACCGTCCCGGTCCAAAGCGACTAGGCTGGAACAAGCAAGAGTGTCGTATTAACCGAAAAAATCCAACGATTTCGGTCTTGATCAGACATACAGGATCGTCGCGTGAACATTCGGCTTTTTGAAACCTGACTTACCCATTGCGCGGACGCCTCTGGCCGTTATATAGTCACAATAGTCATTATGGTCACATAAGATTTTGACATGACAAATATCAGCAAGACACCCTCACCACCTCCTGACGGCACCTGGACCCTCGCGGGAGCCAAGGCGCGGTTCTCCGAGGTGGTCGATCGTGCCCAGGCCGGCCCCCAGATCATCACCCGCAACGGCAAGCCGAGCGCGGTCATCGTCTCCGCCGAGGAGTGGGCGCGCAAGACCGAGCGCAAAGGCACGCTGGCTGAATTCCTGCTCGCATCACCGCTGCGCGGCGCCAATATCGAGTTGGAGCGGCAGCGCGACACGCCACGCGACGTAACGCTGTGAACTTCCTGCTCGACACCAATGTGCTGTCGGAGGTGCAGCGACCCGCGCCCGACCTGAAGGTGCTCGGCTGGCTTGATGCCATTGACGAGGACCGGGTGTTCGTCAGTGTCGCTTCGATCGCTGAACTTCGGCGCGGCATTGCTTTGATGGACGATGGCCGCCGACGCGCTGCGCTGGCCGCCTGGCTCGCCAACGATCTGCCGGCACGCTTCGCCGAGCGGCTCCTACCGATTGATCACGCGGTCGCCGAGCACTGGGGCGACCTGATGGCGCAGAGCCGCCGAAAGGGTATTGCGCTGTCCGTTATGGACGGCTTCTTTGCGGCGACCGCGCTCGCCAAAGACCTCACCCTCGTCACGCGCAACGTCAGGGATTTTGTGTCATTTGGTGCGGCGCTGTTCAACCCGTGGGACGAATAGGTGGCCAACCCGTTGGCGACCCCGGCCGCGCCTCGATCAGGGCAGTCCGTGACGTAAATTTGCCGATGAATTGTCAGGCTCAAGACATTTCAAAGTAGCG
>JAJYAH010000163.1 GCA_021779635.1 Pseudomonadota bacterium
TTCTTCGGCAAACTGAAGGACTTCAAACGGATCGCCATGCGCGCGGACAAGACCGACCAGAGCTTCGCTTCCATGATCCATCTGGCCGCAGCCGTGATAAACTCTCGATGAATCCCAACAGACCCTAAATCGGGACAACGCCTTTCTGTAAAGGCAAACCGTGAAGAAGAGCAAGGGAGAACCCATCCATGGAAAAACGCGTGTCGGTGTCGATTTCGGAGGGCGTCGCGGATGTCCGCCTGGTGCGGGCGGACAAGATGAATGCGCTGGATTCCGCGATGTTCGAAGCGATCGTCGCCGCCAGCGACCGGCTTGCCCACGAAAAAGGCCTGCGGGCGGTAGTATTATCCGGCGAGGGCCGCTCGTTTTGCGCCGGCCTGGATATGGGGCGTTTTGCTGCGATGAAGGAAAACGGCGGTAACGGGATAGCGGGCGGTGAAAAACGCGACCTGACCGAGCGTACCCGCGGCCTCGCCAATTTCCCGCAACAGGCGGTTTGGGGATGGCGGCAGCTTCCGGTGCCCGTGATTGCCGCGATCCAGGGCGTGGCATTCGGCGGCGGCTTTCAGCTCGCGCTCGGCGCCGACATGCGCTTCCTGGCGCCCGATGCGCGGATGTCGATCATGGAGATCAAATGGGGACTGATCCCGGATATGGCGGGGACGCCGATCCTGGCCAGCCTGGTGCGCGACGATATCCTGCGCGAGCTCACCTATACCGGCCGGATATTCTCGGCGCAGGAGGCTCTGGGTTACGGCCTCGCGACGCGGATATGCGACGACCCCCGCGCCGCCGCGCTGGAGGTGGCGCGCGAGATCGCCGGCAAGAGCCCCGAGGCGATCCGCGCGGGCAAACGCCTGCTCAACAATCTGGCCATCGATCCCGGCCCGGCACTGCTCGCCGAATCCGTCGAGCAGATGAAACTGATGGGCGGAGCCAATCAGCTCGAGGCGGTGCGCGCCAATATCGACAAGCGCGCGCCGCGCTTCGCCGACGTCTGAATTCACACACCGTCATCACCGGGCTTGTCCCGGTGATCCACGTTTTTTTGCTGCAAGCAGGACGTGGATGGCCGGAACAAGTCTGGCCATCACGGCAAAGCCCTTAAATGTTTCGTAGACAACGAAGGCGGCAATGACTGACACGCAACAACCTTTCCTCGGCATCCTCAGCGGTCAGCGACGGCGCAGCCACGCCGAAGTCGCCGACCGCGCCGCGCGCATCGCCGGCGGATTGGCGGGACTGGGCGTCAGGCAAGGCGACAGCGTCTGCATCCTGATGCGCAACGATATCGCCTTCATCGAGGCGGCCTATGCGGCGATGCGGCTTGGGGCCTACGCGGTGCCGGTGAACTGGCACTTCAAGCCGGAGGAAATCAGCTATGTGCTGAAGGATTCCGGCACGCCGGTCCTGATCGGTCATGCCGACATGCTGCATCAATTGCACGACGCCATTCCGCCCGGAGTCAGCGTCCTCAGCGTGCCGACGCCGCCGGAAATTCTATCGAATTACAAGGTCGATCCCGGCCACCTTGCCACGCCCGGCTTTGCGACCGATCTCGAAGCCTGGCTCGAACAGCAACGGCCCTATGACGGCCCGGTGCTGCCGCAGCCGCAGAACATGATCTATACCTCCGGCACCACCGGTCATCCGAAGGGTGTGCGCCGCTACGCGCCCACGCCCGAGCAGAGCGCGTCGTTGGAGCGGATGCGCGCGATGATCTATGGTTTGAAGCCGGGCGCCCGCGTGCTGCTGCCGGGACCGCTGTATCATTCCGCGCCGAATTCGTTTGGCCTGCGCGCGGGCCGTCTCGGCGGTGCGCTGGTGTTGATGCCGCGATTCGATCCGGAGGAATTTCTGCGGCTGATTCAGGAACAGAGAATCGACACCATCTTCATGGTGCCGACCATGTTCATCCGGCTGATGAAACTGCCGGAACAGGTGCGCCGGAAATACGATATGTCCTCGCTGCATCATGTCATTCATGCCGCCGCACCTTGTCCCGCCGACGTCAAGCGCGCGATGATCGAATGGTGGGGACCGGTAATTTATGAATTCTACGGCAGCACCGAATCCGGCGCGGTGACCTTTGCCAATTCCGAGGACGCGCTGAAGAAACCCGGCACTGTCGGCAAGATTGCACCGGGCGCGGAGCTGCGTTTCATCGGCGACGACGGAAGAATCTTGCAGCAAGGCAAGATCGGTGAAATCTATTCGCGCATGGCAGGCAATCCGGATTTCACCTATCACAACAAGCCGGAGAAGCGCGCCGAGATCGAACGCGACGGGTTCATTACCTCGGGCGATGTCGGCTATATCGACCAGGACGGTTACGTCTTCATCTGCGACCGCAAGCGCGACATGGTGATCTCGGGTGGCGTCAACATTTATGCCGCCGAAATCGAAGCCGCGCTGCATGCGGTTCCCGGCGTGCACGATTGTGCGGTGTTCGGCATCCCCGACGAGGAATTCGGCGAGGCGCTGATGGCGGTCGTCGAGCCGCAGCCGGGCGCCGCGCTCGACGTCGCCGCGATCCGCGCGCAGCTCAAGACCTCGCTCGCCGACTACAAGGTGCCGAAACACGTCGAAATCCATGCCAGCCTGCCGCGCGAGGATTCCGGCAAGATCTTCAAGCGCCGCCTGCGTGATCCCTATTGGGAAAGGGCGGGACGAAGGATTTAAGGGCGGCATCGCCTTTTTCTTGGTCTTGCGCCGGGCTTGAAAAATTGCGACTGGAGGATGCCGGGCAGTTTCTGGAGCCACCGACCATGTCCTCCCAGATCATGCCGTCTGACGCCGATCTGCGATCCAATCGCGCCGCCGAAGCCTTGGCTCTGGAAGAGGATGCCCGGCTGCGGACGGATATCCGGCTGCTCGGACGCATCCTCGGCGACACCGTACGCGATCAGGAAGGCGCTGACGTATTCGATCTGGTCGAGCGAATCCGGCAGACCTCGATCCGGTTCCACAGGGACGACGACAGGCCGGCGCGGCGCGAACTCGAA
Organism: Pseudomonadota bacterium; assembly: GCA_021779635.1. The sequence goes on from JAJYAH010000163.1 coordinate 3,006, forward strand.
GTCATCCTCGACAGCATGTCGATCAGCGAGACCGTGCGCATCGTGCGGGCCTTCAGTTATTTCTCGCACCTCGCCAACATCGCCGAAGATCAGAACAACATCCGGCAGATGCGCGTGCGCAGCAGCGCCGGCGGAACGCCCCGGCCAGGCACGCTGGCCGAGACCCTTTCGCACGCGCGGGCGGCAGGTTTCAGCGCCGCCGATCTGCGCCGTTTCTTCGCTGGCGCGCTGGTCAGTCCGGTCTTGACCGCCCATCCCACCGAAGTTCGGCGCAAGAGCACCATGGATCGCGAGATGGAGATATCGGCGCTGCTGGACCGGCGCGAACGCGTCCAGCTTACCCCGGAGGAAATCGAGGCGAGCGACGAGCAGTTGCGCCGCGCGGTAGTGACGCTGTGGCAGACCAATATTCTGCGCCGTACCAAGCTCACCGTGCTCGACGAGGTCGCCAACGGTCTTTCGTTTTACGACTACACCTTCCTGCACGAGGTGCCGCGGCTGCATTGCGCGCTGGAGGACCGGTTGAACGAGGGCGATGACGGGGCGCGCGGAGAGCTGGCGTCGTTCCTGCGGATGGGAAGCTGGATCGGCGGCGATCGCGACGGCAACCCGTTTGTAACCGCGGAGGTGATGCGCGGCACGCTGAAGATGCAGAGCAGCCGCGTGTTGCGGTTTTATCTGGAAGAGCTGCATGCGCTGGGCGCCGAATTGTCGCTCGCCGCGCACCTCGCGGATGTTTCCGAGGAATTGCGGGTGCTCGCCGAGCGCTCGCCCGATACCTCGCCGCACCGAAGCGGAGAGCCCTACCGGCTGGCGGTGTCCGGCATCTACGCCCGGCTGACGGCGACCGCGCTGAAGCTCGATGTCGAAACCATGCGGCAGCCGGTCGGCGAGGCTGCGGCCTATGCCAATGCCGCGGAGTTCAAGGCCGACCTCGATATTCTCGACCGCTCGCTGATCGCGAATAATTCGCGCGTGATCGCGCGCGGCCGGCTGCGGCTGCTGCGCCGGGCGGCGGACTGTTTCGGCTTCCATCTCGCAAGTCTCGACATGCGGCAGAACTCCGCCGTGCACGAGCGTACCATCGCCGAATTGCTTGACACGGCCATGCCCGGCACGTCTTACCTGGCACTGAACGAAGACGCGCGGATTGCGCAGCTCGCGAGCGAATTGCGCAATGCGCGGCCGCTGACGTCGGCCTTTGTCAAATACAGCGACGAGACGCTGGGCGAACTCGCCGTGTTCCATGAGGCCGCCAGCTCGCACGCCTTGTTCGGCGCCGACGTGATTCCCCAATGCATCATTTCCATGAGCCAGGGCGTCTCCGATTTGCTGGAAGTGGCATTGCTGCTGAAGGAGGTGGGTCTGGTCGACCCCTCCGGCCGCAGCGCGATCAACATCGTGCCGCTGTTCGAGACCATCGAGGATCTGCAGGCCTGCGCCGCGATCATGGACCGCCTGCTTTCGCTGCCGGAATACCGTCGCTTCGTGGATAGCCGCGGCGGGGTGCAGGAGGTGATGCTCGGCTATTCCGACAGCAACAAGGACGGCGGCTTCGTCACCTCGGGCTGGGAGCTCTACAAGGCCGAGATCGGCCTGATCGGCGTGTTCGAGCGCCACGGTGTGCGGTTGCGGCTGTTCCACGGCCGCGGCGGCTCGGTCGGCCGCGGCGGCGGGCCGAGCTATGACGCCATCATCGCGCAGCCGGGCGGCGCGGTGGACGGCCAGATCCGGATCACCGAGCAGGGCGAGATCATCTCCAGCAAGTATTCCAATACGGAAGTCGGCCGCAACAACCTGGAAATTCTCGCCGCGGCGACCCTCGAGGCGAGCCTGCTGCAGCCGCGGCAGAGCGCACCGCGCAGCGAATATCTTGAGGCGATGGAGCAATTGTCGGCGCTGGCCTTTACGGCCTATCGCGGGCTGGTCTACGAGACCGACGGTTTTGTCGACTATTTCTGGGCTTCGACCGTGATCACCGAAATCTCGACGCTCAATATCGGCAGCCGGCCGGCGTCGCGCAAGAAAACCCGCGCCATCGAGGATCTGCGCGCGATCCCCTGGGTGTTCAGCTGGGCGCAATGCCGGCTGATGCTGCCGGGATGGTATGGCTTCGGCAGCGCGGTCGAGACCTGGATATCGCAGCATCCCGACAAGGGCATGCCTTTCCTGAAAGAGCTCTATCGCGAGTGGCCGTTCTTCCGCACGCTGTTGTCCAACATGGATATGGTGCTGGCGAAAAGCTCGATCGCGATTGCCTCGCGCTACGCGGAACTGGTGCCGGATGCGGCGCTGCGCGAAAAGATCTTCGGACGGATCCGGCGCGAATGGCACGCGTCGATCGAAACGCTGCTGGATATCATGGGACAGGACCGGCTGTTACAGGGCAACCCGCTGCTGGAACGCTCGATCCGCAACCGCTTTCCCTATCTCGATCCGCTCAATCACGTCCAGGTCGAACTCCTGAAGGAACATCGCGCGCAAAACCCGGACGAGCAGGTGCTGCGCGGCATCCAGATCACCATCAACGGCATTTCGGCGGGGTTGAGGAACAGCGGGTGAGGAAGGGGGCGAATAGCGAATGGCCAATGGAACTGCGCTATTCGCCACTCGCTATTCGCCTCTTCCTCAAATCGCATCCCAGTTGAAAATATCCGCGGAGCGGTCGAGCTTGTAGAACGACGATTTCAGCGCCGGCATGCCATGCTCGGCGATGGTCTGCGGCGTCCAGCCTTCGGCGCGATGGATGGAGCGCAGCGGGCGCGACTGGCTCATCAGGAAGATCTCGTTCATCCGCACCGCAAAGATCTGGCCGGTAACGTCCTTGGCGGCGTCGCTGAGCAGGAAAGCGCACAGCGGCGCGATCTTTTCCGGGCCCATCTGCTGGATTTTGGCGACCCGCGCCTTCTCCGCTTCGGTCTCGGTCGGAATCGTTCCGATCAGCCGGCTCCACGCGAACGGCGAGACGCAACTGGAGCGGACGTGAAAACGATCCATGTCGAGCGCGATCGATTTCGACAGCCCGACGATGCCGAGCTTGGCCGCGGCGTAGTTGGCCTGGCCGAAATTGCCGATCAGGCCTGAAGTCGAGGTGAAGTGCACGAACGCGCCGCTTTCCTGTTCGCGGAACAGCCGTGCCGCGGCGTGCGACACGTAGAACGAGCCCATCAGATGAACCTTGATGACCGCCTCGAAGGCGTCGATGCTCATGCGATGGAAGATCGCGTCGCGCAGGATGCCGGCGTTGTTGACCACGCCATCGAGCTTGCCGAAGCTGTCGATCGCGGTCTTGACGATCTTGCTGGCGGGAATCGCTTCGGCGACGGTTTCGAAATTCGCCACCGCGGTGCCGCCGCGCTTCTTGATCTCATCGACCACTTCTTCTGCAGGCGCCGCACTCGATCCCGAACCGTCGGCGGCACCGCCGGGATCGTTGACCACCACCTTGGCGCCCTCAGCCGCGCACAGCAACGCGATTTCCTTGCCGATGCCGCGCCCGGCGCCGGTGACGATGATGACTTTGTCCTGCAGTGATTTGGTGCTGGCCATGATTGTCTCCCATTGTTCCTGTCGGTATTTCGGCATCGCCGCAGCGGAATTGCGCTACGCGCCGACCTCTCCCTAAGGGAGAGGTGGACGCCGAGTTCGCAGCGGCTGCGCTTTTCATTTCTCGTTCGTAAAAATAATCGTGCCCGAGGCTGCGAACATGCCGCCGACGCCGTGGCAGACCGAAATCTTCGCCCCCTTGACTTGCGCTGGTGCAATGCCGCGCATTTGCCGCACGCTCTCCTGCAGCGCGTACATGCCGTACATGCCGGAGTGCATGTAGCTCAGACCCCCGCCATTGGTGTTGAGCGGCAGCTTGCCGCCGGGGCGGGTATTGCCGTCGGCAATGAATTTACCGACCTCTTCATGCGGCATGAAGCCGAGATCGCCGAGGCCATACAGCGGCAGATGCGCGAACGCGTCGTAGATCATCAGGTGATCGACATCCTTGTGGGAGATGCCGGCTTCCTTGAAGGCGAGGGGGCCTGCGACCTTGAAGGCGCGCGAGGAATCGAAGGTCTGCATCTGGCTGACCATCGGCGTTTCCACGCTTTCGCCGGTGCCCAGAACGTAGACCGGCTTCCGCGGGAAATCCTTGGCGCGGTCGGCCGAGGTCAGGATCAGCGCACCGCCGCCGTCGGTGACCAGGCAGCATTGCAGGATGCGGAACGGATAGGCGATCATCCGCGAATTCAGCACATCCTCGACCGTGATCGGCGCTTTCATGGTGGCGCGCGGATTCTTCGCGGCCCATTCGCGTTGCACCACCGCGACCATGGCGATCTGCTCATGGGTGATGCCGTGGGTCTTCATGTACCGCAATACCGGAATCGGAAACATGCTGGGCGGGCCGTAGACACCAAACGGCTGCTCGAACTGACCGTTGAGGCTGTCCGGCGGTGTCGAGCGGGGTAGTTTCCCGATCATCGACTTGCCGCTTTCGGCATGGGTGATCAGCACGGTCTTGCAAAGTCCGGCCTCGATCGCCGCCGCGGCGTGGCGGACATGCAGCATGAACGAGCAGCCGCCGACCGACGTGCCATCGACCCAGGTCGGCGTGATGCCGAGGTAATGCGCGATCTGCTGCGGCGTCTCCACCGCGGTGGCAATGCCATCGATGTCGGACAGTTTCAGTCCGGCATCGGCGATCGCGTTCAGTGCTGCGTCGGCATGCAGCTGAATCTGCGACACGTTCGGGATAACGCCGAGTTCGGTGGTTTCGGCAGCGCCAACGACGGCGACCTGATTTCTGCGCATGGTGCTTAGCCCTTCGCCGGACGGAACTGGGGAAGGGTGATCTTGTCGTCGAGCTTTTCGAATGTCACTTCCAGCTTCATGTCGAGTTCGAGCGCCTCCGGCGTTTGCGGACAATCCACGATGTTGCTCATCATGCGCGGACCTTCGTCGAGCTCGACGACGGCGATGGCATAAGGCGGCGTGAAGCCCGGTGCGGCGGGCCTATGGTTGATAACGTAGCTGTAGAGCGTGCCCTTGCCGCTGGCCTTGAAGACGCTGACCTTGCGCGAGGCGCAGGCCGGACAGAACGGACGCGGCGGGAAATAGACGTTGGCGCAGGCGTCGCAGCGCTGCAGGCGAAGTTCGCCGGTCTGTGTACCGTCCCAGAAATGCTGGGTCTCGGGCGTCGGTTTCGGTCGTGCGCGCATAGCATCGGCCATATCGCTGATTCCTCCCTGCGGCGGGCGTGTGGTCGCCCGCTGGCTCTGATCTTGATGCGACATTGTACTGCCCGGCGTCAACGGTCTAGCCGACCTCGCGCATGCCGCGTATTCCGGCACGCGCACATATTCCGGCACGCGCACAATGGATTAGTCCGGAGCGCTTGTGTCCCTGCGACCCCCCGCGCTATTGTCCGCCGGAATGAAGAAAATCAGGAGGATTTCATGCTGAGGATGACGGGCGCGGTGCTGGTGGCGGCTTTGACATTTGCCGCGCCGGCGACGGCGGCCGACGCACCTGCAGAAATCAAGATCGGCACCCTCTACGCGTCATCCGGCCGCTATGCTTCGATTTCGATGCCGGTTTTCAGCGCGCTTAAACTCTGGGCTGACCAGAAAAATGCGGAGGGCGGGGCCTATGTGAAGGCATTCGACAAGAAGATTCCGGTCAAGCTCGTCGCCTACGACGATCAGAGCAACACGGCGACCGCATCGACGCTGTACAATCAGCTCGTCACGCAGGACAAGGTCGACCTTCTGGTTGCCGATTCCGGTTCGGTGCTGACCGCGCCGGCAGTGGCGATCGCGCGCGATCACAAGATGTTCCTGTTCGACCAGACCGGAACCGGCGCCAGCTTCTTCTCCAAGGATAATCCCTATATCGCGCTGATGGCCGACCCGGTCTCGACCATCTGGCCGAAGCCGGTCGCCGATTTCCTCACCCAGGATGGCCCAAATCTCGGGATCAAGAAGGTGGCGCTGCTCTATTCGACCAACGAATTCACGGGAACGCAGGCCAATGCATTCCGCAAATTCGTCAAGGATTCCGGCGCGCCGATCGAGATCGTCTACGATCAGGGTGTCCCCACCGAGACCACCAATTACACCGTCATCATCAACAACATCGCCAGCACGCAGCCCGATGCGGTCATTCATTTCGGATACGCGCCCAACGATATCGCGTTCCTGCGCAACGTTCAGGACGTCGGCGTCAACTTCAAAATGCTGTTCGCCATCTATGCGGGCATCGAGACCGAGCTTCTGGAAAAGAACGTCGGCGCCAAGGGCCTTGAGTATGTATTCACCTATGTGCCGCCTTCGGAACTCGACTATCCCGTCAATTTCGGCATGACCATGAAGGATTACAAAGCCGCCTGGAACAAGAAATATCCCGACGGCAAGATCGAGTTCGGCTTCAATGCCACCGCCGGGTACACCACCGGGCTTATCATCGAGAAGACGCTGTCGGTGGCGACCAGCCTCGATCAGCTCGAGCTGCGCCGGGCGAATTTCAGCCTCTCCGGACAGCTCAAGACGCTCGACGGGACCTACGCGCTCGATGAAACCGGCGGCCAGATCGGCGAATTGACGCCGCTCGGGCAGATCACGCTCGACGATCACGGCCACATCAAGTTCGTGTCGGTCTATCCGCACGAAACGGCCACCGGCAAGCCGGTCTACCCGCGTCCATGACGCGGTTGCAGATCGAACGCCGGATGCCGGGAGCGAAGCGCTCATGCAGCTAGTCTATGCGCTCGTCGCCGGCGTTCTGTTCGGTCTGTATTTCAGCCTGGTCGGCATCGGCCTCAATCTGGTGTTCGGCGTCATGCGCATCGTCAATCTCGCGCATGGCGACTTCCTGATGCTCGGCGCGTTCGTGGCGTTCGGGGTCGCGACCCTGGCCGGGATCGATCCGCTGTTCGCGGTGCCGCTGGCGTTCGTCATCTTCGTGCTGGTCGGGGTGTTGCTCTATTGGGTGCTGGTGCCGCGCCTGCAGGGATCGGTCAATCCGGAGATGTTGTCGATCATCCTGTTCTTCGGGTTGTCGCAGGTGATCGAGGCGGTCACGACGATCTTCTTCGGCACCAGCGAACGCTCGATCCAGAGCCGGGCACTCGGCACCGTATTCTCGACCGTCAAGGTCAAGCTGCTCGGCGGCAAACCGGACGCCCCCGGACCGATCCATATTTTCGGCCAGGGGTTTCCCGCGCCATGGGTGATCGCGGCCGTTACCAGCCTGATCGCCATCGGGCTCGTTTACCTCTATCTGTACCGCACCCGCCTTGGCACCCTGACGCGGGCGGTGATGTCGCGGCGCGACGAAGCCTTTGCGACCGGCATCGATGTCGATCGCGTCTCGGCGGCGGCATTCGGGATCGGATTGGGGCTGGCCGCGGTCGCCGGCGTGTTCGCGCCGTTCATGTTCGGATCGGTGACGCCGGCGTTCGGCGCCGACGCGACCGTCACGTCGTTCGCCATCGTGGTGTTGGGATCGCTCGGCAATCCCTTAGGCACCGCGCTCGGCGGCGTCGTTTACGGCGTCTGCTACATGCTGGTGCAGACCTATCTCAGTTCATGGGCCGACCTGTTGCCCTATGTGCTGCTGATCTTCATCCTGCTGCTGCGTCCGAGCGGTCTGCTCGGAAGGCGGGTGCGCGTTGCCTAGCGCCCTCCGACACACGCTGTTCATTGTCGTACCGCTGCTCGCCATCTTTGCGGTGTTGCCCGGCGTCTATCAAAATCATCTGCTGTTGTTCAATTTCGTCGTCTTCCTGATCCTCGCCCAGGGCGTGAACATCATCTACGGGTTCACCGGCTATCTGCCGTTCGGCTATGTCGGTTTCTTTGGCGCCGGCGCTTACGGTTTTGCGATCCTGGTGATGCACTATCACGCGCCGGCGGCGCTCGCGGTGATCGCCGCCGGACTGGT
>JAJYAH010000164.1 GCA_021779635.1 Pseudomonadota bacterium
GACAATTGTGCCGTCATTTTGCATAGTGATCCCCTTTACGATTGCGACATGCCCCGCAGTATCAGCGCTCCCAATCGGTCCGAATGAAATGATTGAGCCAACTTTCGGCGCAGCCATTGATGATGAGCTAAAATACTGACCATCGGCCTTGGCCAAAAACGAGGCCACATTTTTTCCATTAGGTAATTCTGAGGGAGCATTCTTAAAACCTAAGAGCGTTAGATACTGCGCAACGAGCGCCGTACATTGAAACACTCCATTTACAGCATCCTTTTGTCCATCTGAGTCTACGTTTGCAAACGCTGCTAAGGATTTTTGCTGGCCATTGACCACGACCGTCATCGTGTCGATGGGAGCAAAGGGTGTCTGTCCAGCAGTGGCTGTAAGGCATTTACACGCGTTGTCGTATCCCCAAGTCGTTGCCACGGTACTACCCCGGCTGGGGATTACCTGTTGGTTAGGAGAGCCAACAGTTTGGTTAGGTGTACCTGCCAATACGGTTGCAATTTTAACGTTGCTCGTCGGAGGATTCGATTGGGGTGCAGTCAATTGCATCGTGCCCAAGTTGCTGATCACCGGCGGCGTCGACCCTGCCACGGTCGAGTTTATCGACGTAGGGGCCTTATTAGGCGTCATCGAATAATTTAGTGTCTGGTTTAGCAGAGTCGTCGTACTCGGAGGTATCGTTGGGGTGGGATTAGGTGGCGGCATCGGTGAGGGTGCCGGCGGCGTGACAGTGGTCGGCGTGAAGACCGTCGGCGAAGCAGGTGACGATGCCACCTGTGTCCACAGCAGATACGGATAGCCATTGTTGAGGCTCGGGTTGCTTCCCCAGCCCGTCGGATCGAAACCTGTGGGTATCGTGTTTTTCAGGATGGCCGGAGGAGAAGGACTGCCGGCAGCACTCGTGGATTGTCCTGTTGTTCCGACGTCCCAATAAGAATTCGTCACAAGGCCTGAGTAGGAGCCTCCTATGAGCCCGCCCTTCAACGAAGGGAGACTGGGCGGAGCCGTCACCAATCCTGTCGCATATGTCTGATCAACCGCGGCTCCGCCATAACCTATCAACCCTCCAACCAGTGTGACGGCTGACGAAGACACATTTCCGGTCGCATATGATTGGGAGATTGTAGAAGCGAGTGCTTTACCAACGAGTCCTCCAGCGTTGAGTCCTGGCGTGCTTACCGCGCCCGTTGCGAACGACTGCTGAATTAGAGTAGCTGGCGAGATCATGTTAGCTCTTCCAACTAAACCTCCGGCTCCTCCGTTGCTACCTCCAGAACCGGCAGTCACAGTACCGGTTGCATAAGACTGATTGATTGTGCCGCCGTTCAGCGTGCCCACCAATCCACCGAGGACGCTACCCTGGGAGGTCGAACTTACAGCAACCGCCGAGCCGGAAAGAGAGATTGAACCAAGACTTTCGGCGACGAGGCCGCCCGCAAAAGCCGTATTGGGGGAAGGGGCGTTCGCCACTACGCTTCCGCTTGTGAAGGAGCCGGAAATAACGCCACCGAAATTCACGCCAACCAGTCCGCCCGCGGCGGCGCTATTACCTAAGCCGGAGGAGCCCGTCGCCGAGACGCTCTCGCTTACCAAACGCACATTCTCGATGGTGCCGGTATTGCCGCCGAAAAGCCCGGCACTCAGCGTGCTGGACGCGTTCGATACATTGATTGCAAGCCCGCTAACCGTATGGTTTTGGCCGTTGAAGGTTCCCGAAAATGAACCAAAAGGAAACTGGCCGAGCGGCACGAACCCCGCGCCTGAATTCCAGCTCGCGGTCGGACTCGCGTTAATGCTTGTCCCGAGCGCGTAGTTACCCGACAAACTATTCTGGATGTTTTGTAGGTCGTAAACGGTGTTGACCAGCATGTAGGCCGTAAGCTGGTTCGTAACGCCACCATTCGTGACCACATAGGGGCTGTAGTTGAACGGCGACGTGTAGCTCGTCGCGTTCACCACGCCGCCAGCGGGATTGTCGGCCGGGTTGTAGAAGATCGAAACCGTCCCCGTGTTGCCGGAGAAATCGACCTTGCCGGTGCCGGCGAAATTGACTGTGCCTATGCCGGCGCCGGTGGCGTCGGCACGCAGCACCAAGTTGCCGGCGCCGGTGTTCGCAATGGTCACACCGTTGTTGACATCGATATCGCGGTAGGCGTTGAGCGTCAGCGTGTTCGCGCTTACCCAGCTCAGGCTTGAGGCAACGGTAATATTGCCTGCTTGGCTGCCGGTTGTGCCGACCGTCGTTACGACAACATCCCCACCTGTAAGCGCACTTTCGATTGATGAGACGGTAATGACCTGGTTTCCTGCCGCAGCGGCTATCGTCGCGTCCAACGGATCAAGGAGCAGCGTTCCGTTCTTGCCACGAGGCGCAGCCGTGTTCACCGACCCGTTGAAGGTCAGGTCATGTCCCGACGTTTCAACGAATCCGCCATTGCCGGATTGCTGCCCGGCCCGGGCCTGGATGACCCCATAGAAGGTGGTAGCCTCATTTGACCAAACGACGACCTTGCCACCGTTGCCGCCGCTCGTCGCCGACGCATCAATCGTGGTCCGGCCATCAATAAAGGTTGTCGTTGCTGTGGGTACCGCAAAGGGCTCAAGGTGGGCGCTGGGATTCGACACTAGCGATTTGTTCGGCGAGCCGCCGCCCCAATCGCCGCCAATGAGAACCGCTCCGCCACCATTGCGGCCGCTGGCGTCGATCTGTGCGCTTACGAGCCGTACGTTCTCGCCAGTCACCACGACAGTGCCGCCAGTCGTCCCCTTGCGCTTGCCTGCCGCTGACAGCTTGCCGGAGACCGAAACCGTTTGCGTGGGCGTATCGGCCGGCTTGCTGGCCCCCGTTGCCGCTCCGAGCACGATCATGCCGTTGTGTGTAGCGATCGTATTGGCTTCGATCACACCGGAATTGTTGATCACCGAATCGACGACCGCGCGTGCCGCGACAGCGGTCATCTCGATTCGGCCGCCATTGGCTTTGAGCACGCCCTGATTGCTGACCAGCGACTTCAACGGTTGCCCGGTCGAGACATCGATCACTTGCGATGCGATCGAATCCTTAAGGCCGAGCGTGATCAGGTTGTCGCCATAGAAATCGAGCGTGAACGCGTTTCCGGAAGCAAGTGCGACTGTACCAAGCCGCGCCGAGATGGTGCCGCTGTTGCGCACACCCGGCGCGACCAGCGCGGCGAATCCACCACTCTGCGCCGTGATGCTTCCATTGTTGACGATCGATGCAGTGGGATTTCCGGGTCCATTAAAGTTGTAGCGGCCCGCCATGAAGTCGCCGTTGGCGATGTCATGCGTCGTCGCAAGAAAACTTCCCGTATTGATCTGTGCTCCTTTGCCAAACAGGATGCCGTCCGGATTGACGAGAAATACTTGTCCATTCGAGTTGAGAGAGCCAAGAATCTGCGAGGGACCTTGACCGCCGGTCACGCGATCAAGTTCGGTCGAGCTCGCGCCTGGCATGTTGATCGTCGTCGACTCCTTCGCGCCAATATTGAACGTGCTCCAGTTGATGACGGCGTTTTGGCTCGTTTGATTGACTACGACGGACGCGGTGCCTTGGCCCTGCACCGACGCCGAACCGGCGACGACCGACGCGCCATTCGGCCCCGCCGATGCCGGTGTGATTGCGATCGGCATAACGGCAAGGCTCCCGAGCAGTAGTCGTTGGCGACGGTCCATCCGTTGCTCCTAGTAGCTCGCACCGATGATGAAAAAGAATCTCCAGCCTTCCGCAGGGCCTTCGACGCCCTTGGCAATCGACAGATCGGCGCTAACGCGATTGAAAAAGCCGAACCGCACACCAGCACCAATTGATGCCGCATTCATTACGGCTGGCGTTCCGAGCGAAGCCGCCCGCGTATAGAGATCGCCCCAGTCCGTAAATCCATAGAGCTGGGCCTGCGACATCTGCGGCGATACTGGACGGAAATCATAACGCAGCTCGGCAGTCGCTTCGACGCAAGAGTCGCTCAAAATTTGTGACGGATCGAATGCACGGCCGAAATAGCGGCCTCCGAACCCGCACTGCTCGGGTACCAGAAGAGGATCGAACGCATACTGCCCGTAGGCAGCGACAAAGGCTGAGAAATTTGACGGCAGCGATTGGGTCCGGCCAACATATCCCTCCACCTTGGTAAAATCGACTCTGCCTACGGCGCGCGACGCCAGCGGGTTACCGTTTTGCGTGCTGCCGAGCCCCTCGATGCCCTGGCTGATAATTGCATAGGCCTGATCGATTCCTTGCCACGCATCTGCGAAATCTCCCTGGGCTTTGCCGCGGAAGCCGCGCAGCCGGTCGTCACTGAGGGGGCCCCCGAGCACATCGCCTTGATTATTGCTAGCGAAGAACTGACCCGACAGGGTGAGGTTGGCCTCGCGCGATCGAATGACGGGATAGGAGAGGCCGATGTCGCCATACGGTCCAAACGTGCGATAGCCCAGTTGTTGAAGCGGCAGCGTACCTGGCTCTCCCAAGACATCACTGAAATCGGCAAAGAAGGTCAGACCTTCACTGTTCAACACCTGCCGATAATTCACCGCGGCGTAGTTCAACTCCTGCAAAGGCACCGTACCGGCATAAGTAAATGTCAGCGCCTCCTGCCAACCGAGCAAATTATTAAAAGTAGTGGAGCCATAGTATTCGAATGGCCCTTGAGCCGGAGTGCCGCGATTGTCGATATGCGCGTTGGCATCGACCGGCTTTTCAGCGACCTGCACGACAAGCACCGACGCCGCCGGCTCTTTCGAGGGCCGTAGCGCGGTGGAGAATTTCAGGCCCGGCAAGTCGCCTGCCAGGAGCAAATATCGTTCGATCGTTCGAATATTGGTTGGACGTTCGGCCGTAATCTTGGCCGCGTATTCGACGAAGAAATTACGGTAACGCGAAACCTGCTGCGGCCATTCGACTTTGTCGATGTAGCCCTCGACGACTTGAACCTGGATGGTCGCTCCCTTCGGGTCCAGATTCTGCGGGGGAATTACCGCTCGCGATAGCACATAGCCATCGGCGCCGTATTTCGCCGTTATTCGCTGCGCCAGCTCGTAAACGGCGGTGAGAGTAACGCGCTTGCCAATCAGGTCCGCATACAGTGGTTCTAACTGTGGTTGGCTATAAACCGTGGCCCCGGTAATCCGCACGCCTCGAATACGAAGAATGACTTTTTCGGCTCCCTGCGGGGCTACCGTGCTTGGCAGCGTCACCGTCGGCCCTGCTGGTTGGGCCTGTGGCTGGGGCGGTTGAGTAAAACGTTCTCGTTCCCGGCCCGGCTGATCGCTCGGCGGAATAACCTGAGCCTGAGCCGCAAAAGAAAGCAGCCCCATCGTCAGAAAAATGACGATGGGCCGACCGAGCCAGCCCACCACGCCCAACGCCCCCGAATTATTTATATTGGTGATTGCAACTCATGCCTGCAAATTAACTTGAAACCTTCGACCCATTGGGGCCGACCACGCGACCCGGCGCTCACGGTCCGCGATGTGATCGGGGAACGCAACATCCAAAATTGATGGAAAGCGTCTTCCCAACCTGACTATGGTTGATATTGGCCCACCCACAACAGCGATACGAGGTACCCGCGCAAGTGTTCGGCCAACGCGAAAGGAGCGCCACGATTGGCGCAAATCGGAGAAGGGCCGGCTACCGGCTGGTCCTTCTTACTTAGAACCCTTCTCCGCTATCATCGCCGTCCGCGTCTGCGTCGGCATTGCCGTCATCAATATCGGACATATCAGCCTCAACAGCTCCGAGGGCTTCGGCGATTTCGTCACGGATCAGATCGCGTTCGGCTTCCAGATTCGGACTCCCCAAACAATACTATTTGGGCGACTGTACTGCGGCGAGTTCGTCTACGAGCTCGGCTGTGGTGCGATCGATCATCCGGCGCGCATAATCGTCGATCGGCAACCCCAACACGCGCTGATACTTCCCATCGGCGCAGGTAACGGGCACGCCGCAGATCACGCCCTCCGGGATGCCATAGCTGCCGTCCGAACGAATCCCCATCGAGACCCAGCGTCCATCCGTCCCCAGGACCCAATCCCGCATATGGTCTATTGCCGCATTGGCGGCCGACGCCGCGGATGAAGCGCCTCGCGCTTCGATGATGGCTGTCCCGCGCTGCGCCACAGTCGGAATCAACGTCTTTTGATACCATTCTTGGTCGCCAATCAGATCAGGTACACTCTGCCCTCTCGCTTTAGCGAAGCGCCAATCGGCGAACATCGTCGGCGAGTGATTACCCCAGACCACAACGCCCTCAATGTCACCAACGTCCACTCCAGTCTTGGCAGCGAGTTGTGACACTGCGCGATTGTGATCGAGACGAATCATTGATGTGATATTCTCAGCCGGAAAATCCGGAGCGTTCGCGGCGAGGATTGCCGCATTCGTATTCGCTGGGTTTCCGACGACAACCACACGAGCATCGCGACGCGCAGCCTCGTTGAGTGCGCGGCCCTGAATCCTGAATATTTCAGCGTTCACGGTCAGCAAATCGCGACGCTCCATGCCCTTTGAGCGTGGACGAGAGCCGACCAAAAAAGCCACATCCGTCTGGTTGAATGCAGTAGCTGGATCATCCGTGATGACGATATCCGCCAGCAGAGGGAAAGCGCAGTCCTCAAGCTCCATGACGACGCCACGCACAGCGGCCAGGGCTTGGGGCAGATCCAGCAACTGAAGCACGATCGGCTGCTCGGCGCCGAAGAGAGCGCCACTGGCAAGCCGGAACAACAGTGAGTAGCAAATTTGGCCGGCGGCACCGGTCACCGTAACCCGTTTAGCGGTGCGCGACATTTGGTTTCTCCTGCGGAGGGTCAATCGCCAAACAATTCAAACCGAGAAGGCTTTGACCGTAAAAGGTTGCCCGCTGATACGCTGACCTAGCTGATGGTAATGCGACCAGAGTAATCAATCTAACGAATATCATTATTCGATATGATCGATTTTCTATGTCCTTCTTTGGATCGCGATCCCGCATCGCTACGGGAAACGCAAAAAACGGCTCTAGCGGCTGGGGCTGAGGGCGAAGCGCTAGAGCCGTTTCGTCACATTGCATGCGGCGCAATGTGCAGCCTCCAACTTGGCCCAATTCGCGCAGTTCAAAAACTCAAGAATAAATTAGGATCACGGTCGCGCGATTGCTGCGTGGTGTTAGCTTCATCATTTCGGGAACATCTCCGCTAGGAATCTCGACTCCTGTCTAGAAACGCCCCGATAAGCTTTCGCCGAAGCAATTTCGTCGCTTTTCGACGCAGCTCTATGTGACCGATTGCGGCAGCACGAAGTTACTTCTCAAGCCGCCAGCTGGTGTGAAAGAAAAGGGCCAGCTACTCGCTGGCCCTCCTCCGTTAGAAATCGCCGCCACCTTCGTCGGCATCCGCTTCCGCGTCGGCACCGTCGTCATCGATATCGGACGTATCGGCCTCAACAGCGCCGAGCGCTTCTGTAATTTCGTCATGGATCAGGTCACGCTCGGCTTCCAGATCAGCTTCGGTCTTTTCGAGACCTTCGTCATCGAAATCAAATAGAGGGCCATCATAGAGGCCCGCCATCTCCCTTTGATCGGCGAACACCTGTGTGTCGCAAAACGCCTCGCACGGCTTGCCGCAAATAGGACAGGGAGAGAGATAACCGTTCCAAAACGTATACTTGTCCCGCCACGACTGTCCGCACGGATTACAGATGAATTCCTGGGTGCCGCTCATTGAGTCGTCTCCTGCGTCTTGGTCGGGCAGGCGCGAGCCGTGTGACCTTCCTCATTGCAAATGGAGCATGCGCGGCTCCTGCTAGCCCTGAACGGACCGCCGCCGAGTAGCCCTTCCAGCTCCTGATCGGTCCTTTCTTTTAGTTCGATGAGTTCTTTGATGCGTTGCAGCTTTGCGTCCATGTCTAATCTCCCTTAGGTGTCGTCGATGTTCGACGAGGGTGGTAAGAACTGTCTCAACGCGAGTGCAAACCTTCCAGCTGTGTCACCGCATTCGTCGCTCCTATGGTTCATTGAAGAACAGTGGATCGAAACCGACGCGCGCCCACGGACGGGTGAAAAGATATCCGGGAGCGGCAGCCGTGTCGGCTAGCTGGAAGAGGATGAAGCGCGAACCGCCAAACGATCCGAATTTGTCCATCGTGCGCTTCACGCGGCCTGCGTCGCGGAAAACGAACAGGACGTAGAGATGGGGAATGCCCCATTTTCCCACGTACGCCGCGTCATTAATGAACGGCATGTACGCTTCCAATTTTTCGTACAGCGAAGTGCCGTCGTACGTGTCGGGATCGCTGGGCCAGATCGTCTCCCCTTTCTCGCTGGTGCCGTTATCGGCTTCGAGCAGGAAGAACCGATAGACCTTGCGCTCGCCGATCAGGAGCTCGATCGCGGATAACGGCGAATCCGCATAAATCCAGCGCTTGCGCGGGCGCGGGACGGCCCAGTTCCTCGCGCTGGTCTTCGCTGCCGCGGGGAATTTGGGATGCTGCTGTATTTCTTCGGACGATACGAACCGGGCGTTAGCCTGTAGCGCGACACCGGCTCGCAGTGAGACCATCGCGTGAGAAGCGAAGGCGTCGTGCGAGAGGCTGTATGAGCGCTTGGGTGGATTCGCGTTGTGGCCGTGCTCTCTGAGCCAGCGGACCCCGGCGGGCGCGAGTTGATAGCAGAGCTGTCCCCGGAGGTTTCTGGCCCTCACTTGCTCGGGAACGATGCGGATGTACTCGTTCGGCTCCGCTTTCAGGACACGCAATGTGTCGTACAGAGCGCGCTTGTTTCCCCCGACGAGGGCCAGGATGTCGCCGGCGTTGAGCTGGTTGTGATCGGCGAGAGCTTTTAAGACGCGCGGTTGTCGATCGACCATCTGAGCGACGACCGGCTTCCCGTTCCTGTTCAGAACGGGCGCGGTCGAAAATCTGTCGTAATGCTTCGGGGCTTTCATGGCCCCGTTTAGCTATACAAAAGAACCTCTCCTGTCACAGGCGCCCATGAAGCGCTATGGCGCACGTTGGGTAAGACCGGGCATCGAGGGGCAAGCGAAAAACTAAGAGAATAAGTGAAGAGTTTTCCCACGCATTGGCGAAAGTGGGATGATAAGTAAGGCCGCCTCATCTGTGGTTGGCCTCTTGGCTATCCCCAGGCTGAACCAGGCTAGTAAACCCTCCACGCCCAGCCGCGTCGGATGCCGCTTGCTTCGCCTGCCTGCGTAAGGCTCGCGTAAGCCTGCTCGTATAAATTGAGGCGCCGTACCCTGATGCCATATCCAAATGCTTGTTTTGCGATTTAGTCTACTTGCGCTCGCGGTCCTTCTCGTTCCCCCACGCGCGATCGCCGACGACCTCATCGGCCAGGCAAGCATCATCGACGGCGACACCATTGAGATCCACGGCACGCGCATTCGGCTTTGGGGCGTCGACGCGCCGGAGAGTTCGCAGCTCTGCCGCGACGATGACAGCAGGCCCTATCACTGCGGCGCCCAAGCTGCGAACGATCTGGATACCTTCATTGCCCGCCGACCGGTCAATTGCAGTCCGATCAGCCTCGACCAATACCGACGCACGGTAGCAACCTGCTCCGTCGGAGGCGCGGATATCGGCGCGTGGCTAGTACAAAATGGCCTTGCGCTTGATTGGCCGGAATATTCGCGCGGCAAATACGGCGCAACTCAGCAGGAAGCCGAGCAGGCCGGACGCGGCATTTGGAAAGGCAGCTACGTCGAACCATGGCTGTACCGGGTTTGCGTCCGTGCCGGCGGCAAGCCCGCTGGTTGCTCAGATGACGCCAACGCGCATCCGTAGCCGCCGGAATGTCGTGGTCGCAAACTTTCGACGCGCCGATCGCACCGCTCGCCTACCCGCTCGACGAGAAAACACCCGTGGCGGATTCTGCCGCCCTAAAAACCCTGCCGCTGCGATCGACGAAATGAACTCTGCTACAGCCTTCGCAGACGACACCCACATGCTCCCGCTCGCCTAACGGGTCATCATCGGGTATCCAGTGCTGCACTTTCGATCTAGTGTTCGGGCAGGTGAATAATATAGCGGGCATCGCGCAAATATCCTGGCTTCGAAGCGCGGATAAAGAATAATTCCCGTCAACGGTTGGCATCGATCGCACGAACACCCCGAACAGCACACTAAACGTTACTTTAGTGTGCGGTCTTAAAATACCGCACGGGAAGAGCGAGGGTGGTCGAGCACGGCGCGTGCTATACACCACCGCTAACAAATCCGGTTACGACAGCTGCAAGAATTGTCGCCATGCAGATTGGTGGATGAAGGATTCTCCGCAGAGTCGCCGGCCGCACGCAGGAGGGCGACGACGGAACCTTGCGGCACTTGCCAGGGCTGGTGAAGAGCGAAGCTCGGTGCTCTTCGGTGCGCCTTGCCGAGCCACAACCCCTTAGCTGCTGCCCTCGTCTGTGAACTATCCGCAAAGCCTTTCCGATTGCCTATTCATTGAGCTCTCCCAGCTTTATCGCTTGGAGATATTCACGTCCTTTGAAGTCTTGCAAAGGACCCGCAGTAAGATTGGACAGATCGTGTATTTTCGTAACCGTACAGCTAAAGTCACCCTTACAGGGAATTAGATTGAGTTCAGCTCCCTCGTTCGTGCGCCTGATCAAGAAATATCCGTACTCGCGCTTTCCGACGTTTCGCAACTGGGCAATCTGAACCCCCGCTTGAGCATCCCAGGCGTGGAGTGTGACGATAGCTTTCAATTTTCCTCCCTCAACGAGAAGATACAGATTGTCCTTTAAGAAAACGTCGATCTTGCTCGTCTTCTGTTGAGGATCAACGTACTCATAATGTCCCGTGAAAGCGGGATCGGCGATCGGAGATGAATCATCCAGCAAGGGGACTTGTGAAGTGACGCAGCCTTGAAGCAGGATTGCGAGGTTAGCGAGCAGCGCCAAGCTAATC
>JAJYAH010000165.1 GCA_021779635.1 Pseudomonadota bacterium
GTGGATGGCCACGCTGGTCGCACCGATCCAGATTCTCGCCGGCGATCAGCACGGCCTCAATACGCTGGAACACCAGCCCGCCAAGGTGATGGCGATGGAAGGCCATTACCAGAGCCATCCGGATGGTGCGCCGCTGGTGTTGTTCGGCCTGCCGGATCAGGCCGCGGGCAAGGTCGAATACGCCGTTGAGGTTCCGAAACTCTCCTCGCTGATTCTCAAGCACTCGCTCGATGCGCCGCTTGCCGGCCTCGATACCGTGCCGCGCGAAAACTGGCCGCCGGTGCCGATCACATTCTGGTCGTTCCGGATCATGGTCGGATTGGGATTCCTGATCATGGGGCTTGGCCTGCTCAGCCTGTGGTCGCGCTGGCGCGGCACGCTCTACGAATTCCGGCCGCTGCACCTGTTCGCGATGGCGATGGGCCCGGCGGGCTTCATCGCCGTGCTCGCGGGCTGGATCACCACCGAGACCGGCCGTCAGCCGTTCACGGTCTATGGGCTGTTGCGAACGGTTGAATCCGCCTCGCCGCTCGCCGCACCCGCGGTCGGCTCGTCATTGATCGCTTTTGTCATCGTCTATTTCGCGGTGTTCTCGGCCGGAGTGATCTACATTTTGCGGTTGATGGCATTGCCGCCGCATCACGGCGAACAGGGACCGCGCGGCGATATCCCCGCCCGCGCCGCCGGCATCACGCCCGCGGCCGGCGTGATAACCGAGGGATCGACCGGATGAACGGCATCTTCGACATCGCGACCCTCTGGGCGTTCATTATCGCCTTCGCGGTCTTTGTCTATGTGGTGATGGACGGATTTGACCTCGGCCTCGGCATGCTGTTTCCGCTGTTTCCCGAGAAGACCGATCGCGACGTGATCATGAACACCGTCGCACCGGTCTGGGATGGCAACGAGACCTGGCTGGTGCTCGGCGGTGGCGGAATGATGGCCGCGTTTCCGCTGGCCTATGCGGTGCTGATGCCGGCGCTCTACACCCCGATGATCGCCATGCTGATCGGGCTGATCTTTCGCGGCGTTGCCTTCGAATTTCGCTGGCGAACGCAGAGCAAGCGAAACCGCTGGGACATCGCATTCGCCGGCGGATCGTTGCTGGCAACCCTGGCGCAGGGCATTGCGCTCGGCGCCATCCTTCAAGGCGTGCATGTCGAGGGACGACATTATGCCGGCGGCTGGTGGGACTGGCTGACGCCGTTCAGCATCTTGACCGGCCTCGCGCTGGTGGTCGGTTACGGACTGCTCGGCGCGACCTGGCTGGTGCTGAAGACCGAGGGCGCGCTGCGCGACAAGGCCTATCGCCTGAGTTGGCTGCTGTTGTTCGCGATGCTCGTCGCCATCGGCGCGGTCAGCATCGCCACGCCGTTCCTCCACGTTGGATACGCGCAGCGCTGGTTCACCTGGCCGAACGTCATCCTGACCGCGCCGGTGCCGATCGCGGTGGCCGGCGTTACGGTGCTGTTGCTGCGCAGCCTTGCCAACAAGCAGGACCACCGGCCGTTCTTCCTGGCGCTGGCGCTGTTCGCGCTTTCCTATGCCGGCCTCGGCATCAGCATGTGGCCCTATATCGTGCCGCAGAGCATCACGATCTGGCAGGCGGCCTCTCCGGAGAACAGCCAGATCTTCATGCTGATCGGCGTTGCCGTTCTGGTGCCGCTGATTCTCGGTTATACCGGATGGGCCTATTGGGTGTTCCGCGGCAAGGTGAGACCCGAAAGCGGTTATCATTGATGCCTAAAGCGTTTTCCAGCGAAGTGGGCACCGGTTCGCGTGAAGAAAACGCGTCAAATAAAGAAGGAGAGCCTCCGTTCCGATCCTATCGGAACGGAAACGGCTCCACCGAGCCAAATCCGCGACCGCTGGCGCAGCGCCTGTTGTGGTTCGCCATCCTCTGGCTCGGCGGCGTCGGCACGGTGTCGATCGTGGCCTTTGGCTTGCGACTGTGGATCGCGCCGAAATGAAGCTTTCGAACGCGCGCTTTCGCAATCAGCAGATGTCGAAAATTGAAAGTATTCCAGCAACATAGTAACTTCGCCCGCACGGATTGCTTGCCATCGAGCCGTCGCAGATGATTTGATGGTTTTAGCGATTTGGCAAACGATGATACAAACGCGGCGGCAGCTTTGAGGGGAGTTCTGCATGATCAAGTTTCGCCACCTGATCTGGATGATGACGGCCGCCATCGGCCTGATGCTTGCGATCTCGCAGAGCTTTGCCCAGCAGCCTGATGTTGGCGATCAGCCCGGCCTTCTGCCCGATGACTCCCTGCAATTGCCCCCGGAATTCCGCAAGCAGATGGTCCTCTATCGCACCACCGAGGCGCCGGGCACCATCATCATCTCGACCGCGGAGCGCCATCTGTACCTGATCCAGGGCAACGGCCGCGCGCTGCGCTATGGCATCGGCGTCGGCCGCGACGGATTTCAATGGCAGGGCCTGCTGAACATTTCGCGCAAGGCGGAATGGCCGGACTGGACGCCGCCGCCGGAGATGATCGTGCGCCAGCCCTATCTGCCGCGCTTCATGGCCGGCGGACCCGGCAACCCGCTCGGCGCCCGCGCGATGTATCTCGGGACCACCGTCTATCGTATCCACGGCACCAACCGGCCGGATACGATCGGCACCGCCATCTCGTCCGGTTGCTTCCGGCTGGTCAACGCCGACGTTGCCGACCTTTATGATCGCGTTCCGGTCGGCACCAAGGTGATCGTGCGGCAGAAGCCGTCGCTGTAGCCGCCGCGCCGCTTTTACAGCCCAGCCATTTTCCCGGTTATTGCGAGAGAAGATCATGCGGACATTCCGAGGCGGCCTCCTGATCGGGCTGGTGATCGCATTTGCGATCGCGGCTGCCGCCGTCACCTATGAACGATATGACACGCGAACCCTGAAACGCACGATCCGGCGGGGCGAAGTGCTGTGCGGCGTCAATACCGGCCTGCCCGGCTTCTCGATTCCCGACGACAAGGGCAACTGGACCGGATTCGACGTGGATTTCTGCCGCGCGGTCGCAGCGGCGATCTTTGACGATCCGAAGAAGGCCAAATTCATTCCGCTCGACGCCAACGAGCGCTTCAAGGAGCTGCGCAGCCGCAAGGTCGATATTCTCTCCCGCAACTCGACATGGAGCATGTCGCGGGAGACGTCCGACGACCTCTATTTTCCGGCGGTGGCCTATTATGACGGCGAAGGATTCATGGTTCCGAGCGCCAGAAACATCGATTCGGCGTTGGCGCTCGACGGCAGCAAGATATGCGTGCAGTCGGAAACCACCACGCAGCTCAACCTCGCCGATTATTTCCGCGCCAACAACATGAAATACCAGGAGATGAAGTTCGCAAAGCTGGACGACGTCATCAAGGCCTATGATTCCGGCCAGTGCGACGTCCTGACCGCCGACACATCCCAGCTTTATGCGCTGCGGCTGAACCTCGCAAAGCCGGGCGACCACGTCATCCTGCCGGATATCATTTCAAAGGAACCGCTGGCGCCGGTGGTGCGGGAGCGCGACGACGACTGGATGTTGATCGTGAAGTGGACATTGTATGCGATGATCAACGCCGAAGAACTCGGCGTTACCTCGAAGAACATCGACGAAGCGCTGAAGTCGAAGAAGCCCGACGTGATGCGGCTGGTCGGAACCGAAGGCTCGTACGGCGAGGACCTCGGCCTGACCAAGGATTGGGCCGCGCGTATCATCCGGCATGTCGGCAATTACGGCGAAGTCTATGAGCGCAACGTCGGCAGCGGATCGAAGCTCGGGATCCCGCGCGGGCTCAACCAGCTCTGGAACGCCGGCGGCATCCAGTACGCGCCGCCGATCAGGTAAGCCGCCGCGCCCGTCACATGACACGGTCGTCGCCCGGCAAGCCGGGTGATGACGGTCTTTTATGTTGGACGGCCAACACGTCTCAATAACTCTTCATTCTCGCCAGCTGGTCGGCGTGAAAATTGCTGTCGCCGAACAATTCCTGGCAGACCCGCGCGCGCTTCATGAAGAAGCCGATGTCGAACTGGTCGGTCATGCCCATGCCGCCGTGCATCTGCACGCCTTCCTGAACCGCCAGCGTCGCGGTCGAACCGGCGCGTGCCTTCGCCACCGCGATCGCCGCACCGGCATCCTCAAAATTGTTGTCGAGCGTCTGCAGTGCTTTCAGCACCGCGGCGCGGGTGATCTCGATATCGATATAAAGCTGCGCGGCGCGGTGCTGCAGCGCCTGGAATTCGCCGATCGATTTGCCGAACTGCTTGCGCTCCTTGAGGTAGCCGACGGTGCGGCCGAACACCTCTTCGCTGAGACCGACCATTTCCGAGGCCACCGCACCACGGCCGATATTGAGCACGCCTTCCAGCAATCGAAAGCCCTGATCGACCTCGCCGAGCACGCCATCGGCATTGACCTCGACATTGCCAAACACGATTCGCGCCGCATTATGCGCATCGACCATCGCGGTCCGCTCAATCGCGATGCCCTTGGCTTTGGGATCGACGAGAAACAATGTCAGTCCGTCGCGCTCGCCCGCGGCGCCCGCGGTGCGGGCCGCCACGATCAGGAGATCGGCGGTGTGCCCGTCGACCACAAAGGCCTTGGCGCCGTTCAGCCGGAAGCCGTTACCGGATCGCACCGCCTGCATCGTGGTTTGCAGCGGGCGATGCTTGGCGCCTTCGTCGATCGCAAGGGCTGCGAGCAGCGAGCCATCCGCGATCTTCGGCAGGTGCGCGGATTTTTGCGCGGCGTTGCCGCCACGCGAAAGTGCCGATGCCGCAAGCACAGCGGTCGACAGATACGGCGACGGCATCAAGGTGCGGCCGATTTCCTCCATCACCACGCCGGCTTCGACGCAGCCAAGTCCGCTGCCACCAAAATTCTCCGGCACCAGCAATCCGGCAAATCCCATTTCGGCGAAGGCCCGCCAAAGGTCGCGGGAAAAACCCGTCGCATCCCTGGTGTCGCGGAGCTGCCGCAAATGCGACACCGGCGCCTTATCGCTGATGAGGCCCCGCGCGCTGTCGCGCAGCATCGACTGTTCTTCGTTGAGGATGAGTGCCATTGAGTGATTCCGCTTGCCGAAAATTTTTCAGGTGGTCATTCCGGCGCGGCGCGAAGCGTCGAACCCGGAATGACGGCTATTGTGGTCCGCGGCCCTACGCCCCCGGCAAATCGAGAATCCGCTTGGCCACGATGCCGAGCATCACCTCGCTGGTGCCGCCCTCGATCGAATTGGCCTTGGTGCGCAACCAGGCCCGCGGCCTCGCGCCCCCGTTTGAGCGCTCGCTTTCCCATTCCAGCGCATCGACGCCGCCCGCGGACATCAGTATCTCGTAGCGGCGCTTGTTCAGCTCGGTGCCGTAATATTTCATCGCCGAGGAAAACGCCGGATGCGCCTGGCCGGCCTTCGCCAGATCGACCGCGCGTTCGGCGGCGCATGCCAGCGCCGCCTCGTCGACCTCGAAGGTGGCAATTTGTCCGCGCAGCATCGGATCTTCCAGGCGGCCCTGCTCGTCGCTGCCGACCGAATCGGCGGCGATCTGGCCGAGCGGCCGGCCGACGCCGCGCTCGCCCATGCCGGAGATCATCGCGCGCTCGTGCTGCAGCAAATATTTGGCGACATCCCAGCCGCGATTGACCGTGCCCACTACATGGGACTTCGGCACGCGCACATTGTCGAAGAAGGTCTCGCAGAAAGGCGAGCGGCCTGAAATCAAGAGAATGGGCTTGGTCGAGACCCCTTTGGAGGCCATGTCGAACAGGATGAAGCTGATGCCGTCATGCTTTTTGGCAGCCGGATCGGTCCGCACCAGGCAGAAGATCCAGTCGGCAAAGTTCGCGTAGGAGGTCCAGATCTTCTGGCCGTTGATGATGTAATCGTCGCCGTCGCTCTCGGCGCGGGTCTGCAGCGAGGCGAGGTCCGATCCGGCGTTCGGCTCGGAATAGCCCTGGCACCAGCGGATCAATCCGGCCGCTATTTTCGGCAGATGCTCCTTCTTCTGCGCATCGGTGCCGTATTTCAGCAGCGCCGGTCCGAGCATCCAGATGCCGAAGCTCGATAACGGCGAGCGGGCACCGATGGCGGACATTTCCTCGCGCAACACCTTGGCCTCGGCGGCGTCTAACCCGCCACCGCCATATTCCCTGGGCCAATCCGGCACGGTCCAGCCCTTGTCGCGCATCCGCTCGAACCAGACCCGCTGCGGCTCCGACGAGAATTTGGTGTTGCGGCCGCCCCAGAACGTTTCTTCGTCTGACGTCATCGGCCGGCGCATTTCCGGCGGACAATTGGCCTCGAGCCAGGCTCGGGTTTCGCGGCGAAATTGATCGAGATCGGACATGGCGGCGTTTCCATCTAAGGGATCAGAGCCGCAAATCGTCGGCCTGTCCTCGGCATGACATGGTTGGGCGGACCATAGCGGCCGTATCCCGAAATTCAATATATCTCTGGCGCATGCCTTGCGGCACCGGAATATGATAGGGCTGCGCGAACCGGCGCCAGGGGCGTCGCAACGGTTGAAAAACAAGAGGAAACGGACATGCGCCTGAAGCTGCTTTCGCCTGGCGAAATGAGCGAGGACCAGAAACAAACCTACGACGAATCGATCGCCGGCAAGCGTGGCGCCCCGCCTCCGCCGATGATGGCCTGGCTCAACAGCCCGGAGATGGCGCGGCACGCCACGCGATTGGGCGCATTCCTGCGCTTCGACACCTCGTTTCCGGCCAAGCTGTCGGAGATCGCGATCCTGGTGACCGCCCGGCACTGGACTGCCCATTACGAATGGTATGCCCACAAGCGGCTCGCGCTGAAGGCCGGCATGGATCCGAAAATCATCGAAGACATCCGGCATCGCCGCACGCCGCACTTCGACGACCCCAAGGGCCAGATGATCTACGACGTCTCGAAGTCACTGCATGAAGGCCATGGCCTCTCCGGCGCGCTCTACGACGAGGCGGTGAAGATGCTCGGCGAACGCGGGCTGGTCGAGATCATCGGGCTGTGCGGCTATTACACCATGGTCTCGATGACGCTGAACACCTTCGAGTTCGACCTGCCGGCGGGAGAAGTCTCCGAGCTGGCTTGACCTGGGGCTCCGCCTCTCCTGCTCTCACGGGAGAGGCGTGAAGAAGGAGAAAGACGATGTCCGAAAGCCCAACGCCCGTCATCGCGGGAACGCGCATCGGGCATGTTCATCTCAAGGTGGCCGATCTCGATCGCGCGCTGGGATTCTATTGCGGCGCTCGGCTTCGAAGTCACGCAACGATTGAGCTCCGGCGCAGCGTTCATTTCGGCCGGCGGCTATCACCACCACATCGGGTTGAATACCTGGGAGAGCAAAGGCGGGCATCCCCCGCCGCCGGGCACTACCGGTCTGTTTCACACCGCTATACTCTATCCGACCCGCGCCACGCTGGCGGATGCGCTCCATCGGGTGATCCAGGCGGGAATCCATCTCGACGGCGCCAGCGATCACGGCGTCAGCGAAGCGCTGTATCTGCGCGATCCCGACGAGAACGGCGTCGAGCTGTATTGGGATCGGCCCAAGGAGCAATGGCCGCGAAAGCCCGACGGAACGCTGGCGATGTTCACCCACCGCCTCGATCTCGACGATTTGCTGCGGCAGCGCGAGGCGTGACTTTTTTCGTCATTGCGGACGGTCTTCCCTTTGCGCGAATCATGATCAGCACCGCCGCCGTGAGTTCAAGACCGATGCAGCCGTAGAACGGCAGGGCGTAGCTTCCGGACGCATCGCGCAGCAGGCCGATGATTCCCGGACCGAACGCATAGGTGATCTGGTTGATCGCCGTGATCAGGCTGATCAGCACGCCGAATGAGCGCGGATCAAACTCGCGCTGGACGATCAGCGCCGGCAGCGTAATCAGGTTTCCGACCGAGAATCCGAACAATGCACAGGCCGCGATCAGCACCATCTCGTTGCGCGAATTGATGATGACCGCCAGCGCCACGGCCTGACTTGCAAACGAAATCGCCGAGGCCAGCCGCTGGTTGAGCCGATCGATCACGGTCGAGAACAGCACGCGTCCGACCATCGCCATCGCGGTCAGCATGGCGACCGCGATCGCGGCTCGTTCCCGCCCGATGACGGGATCAAGGAACGAAATCAGGTGCACGATGAATCCGACCTGGGCGAACAGCACCAGGGCAAAGGCAATCGACACCGTCAGGAAAGCGACATCACGGAACGCCTGCGCCCGTATGCGAGACGCGGACGGAGGATTCGCAGCCGCCAACTCCCCCGCGATACCGCCGCGCCCGGGCGGACGTCCGACAAAAATCAGGATCACCGGGATGATCAGCACCAGCATCGTCGCCGCAGCCGCCATCATGGCGCTGGAAAATCCCAAGCTGCCGATCGCCGTCACCAATAGCGGCACGCCGACGATCCCGCCGAAACTCGCGCCGTTCAGCGCAAGGCTGATCGCCATCCCTCGTTTCTTGTCGAACCAGAGCCCGAGCGTATTGGTGATGACACCGAGGCTGGTGCCGGCCCAGCCGAGCGCCAGCAACGCGTTGGCGGCATAGAGCTGCCATGGCGCGGTCACCTCACCGATCAGGGCGGCAGCGGCGGCCATCGCCACCACGCCGCCCAGCAGGCAGTTGCGCGGACCGAACGATCGCACCGCCTCGCTGATAAAGGCGACCAGCACCGCGCCGAACAGATAGAAGAAGGTCGTCGCGGTCGAAATCAGCGAAGTCGGCCAGCCCTGCAGCCGATGCAGCTCGGCCAGATAGACGCTTTGGCCGTAAAATCCGAGGCCCCAGCCGAAAGTCGCGACTAGAAAGCAGACCACGACGATGCGCCAGCCATCATAACGGGCCGAGGTCTCATCGACGGCGATAGGACCGGGGCTGGAGGCGTCCATGCGAGCCTTTGCTGGAAAATTCGGGATCGCAGGTTAACCGCGGACGTCACCGCGATGCTTCGATAGCCGCCGAAGTGTCAGATATTGGGATCGAGAAATTCCGGCAATGTCTGCGAACTCGCCCGGCGCGTTGCCCACGAGGCCACGGTTAGCGCCGCGAGGCCCAGCAGCACCGGCGGAAACACCACAAGGTTGACTGCGGACCAGCCGTAATTGGCCAGCAACTGGCCGGACGAAAACGATCCGACGGCCATCATCCCGAACACCAGAAAATCGTTGAACGCCTGAACCTTGTTGCGCTCCTGCGGC
Organism: Pseudomonadota bacterium; assembly: GCA_021779635.1. The sequence continues at coordinate 9,191 of JAJYAH010000165.1, forward strand.
CAGTGCGTTTCCAGCACCAGCGCCGAAGCGCCGACGAAGCTGAAATTCCAGCCCATGCCGAGGATGAACAGCGTGGCCCAGAAATGCATCGCCGTGATACCGGACAGCCCGACCGCTGCGGCGCCGGCCTCGAGCAACAGACCGATTGCGACGATCCGCGGCGCGCCGAACCGGGCGATCAGCGAGCCGGTAAAAAAGCTCGGCCCGTACATCGCAACGATATGCCACTGAATGCCGAAATTCGAATCGCTGACGCTGAGCCCGCAGATTTTCATCGCCAGCGGCGCCGACGTCATCACCAGATTCATCATCGGATAAGAGACGATGCCGCAAAATGCCGCGGCGATAAACCGCGGCTGCCTCACGATCTCCAGCAACGGACGGCCGCCGTGAAGATCCGCTGGCGCCGGCTTCGGCGCGTCAACCCCCGACAGCACTGCCATTGCGACCAGCGCGACCATCGCCTGCACCACGAAGCTGAACGCGAACAAATAGGGCGGCCAGATGTCCATCGTCCACTGCACGAGCTGGGGCCCGAGCACGCCGGCAAACACGCCGCCGGCCATGACCCACGACACGGCCTTCGGACGATATTCAGTGCTCGCACCGTCGGCGGCGGCAAAACGGTAGGATTGCGACACTGCGCCATAGAGCCCGCCGAGGAAGGTCGCGCAGCAAAACAGCGGAAACGAACCGTGCAGGATGGCGAATGCCCCGAGCAGGCCGGTCAGCACGCCGCAACCGGTGCCGATGATGAAGGCGACGCGGCGCCCATAGAGACGCGAGATCGCGCCGGTCGGCAATGTGCCGGTGGCGAGCCCAACCACATACATCGACAGCGGCACGGTCGCGAACGAGATGTTCGGCGCCAGGGTCGCACCGACAATCGAGCCGGTTGCGAAGATCACCGCCGAATTCGCGCCGGTCAGTGCTTGTGCAGCCGCAAGGCGCACCACGTTGGATCGCGCGCGGGCGTCGCCGGACACCTCATCAGCTATGGTCGCGTCGATCATCAGATATTTTCCGCTTGGATGCGGCCACGCCCCGTCGGGAGCGGCTTGATTCCCGGTACTATGGATGGGGTCATCCGCTCAATCAACCGACGCAAACGGGCGTGCGTTATGCGTCCCGTTCAGCCTGCATCGACCGCCCGAACGCCAGGATCAGATTGTTGGCGGGCATCTCTGATATCTCCATCAGCGCAAGGCCGGAGCTTGCCGCCAGCTTCTCCAGGGCCGCGATGTCGCGCACGCCCCATTCGGCATTCCTGTCGCGAAGGCTGCTGTCGAACACCGCATTGCTGATCGCGGTATGCTTGCCGTCACGCTTGAACGGCCCGTAGAGGAACAGCCGCCCATCCGGTCGCAAGGTCCGCCCGGCGCCCGCAACCAGGCCCTCGGCGACGCGCCACGGCGCGATATGGATAACGTTGGCGCAGAACACCGCCAGCAACTTGCCGGGACCGCTGCCGTCGTGCATCTCGGGGCACCAGGCCGGATCAGACAGATCGATCCGCAGCGGCGGACGGATATTCGGCAATCCTGAATAGGCCCGCCACGCGGCGATGCTCTTGAGATGTTGTTCATTCAGATCGCTCGGCCACCAGGTGATCTCAGGCGTTCGCCGCGCGAAATCGACCACATGCTGACCGGTGCCGCTGCCGGCCTCCACGACGTCGCCGGATTTACCGGCCAGAAAGCCTTCCAATACCGTCCAGATCGCC
>JAJYAH010000956.1 GCA_021779635.1 Pseudomonadota bacterium
CACGCCCACAAGCTCGCCCGTCGCGCGGTTCTCGTTCCCCAGCAATGACAGGATCTCTCAAGATGCCCCAGCTCCATCTCGTCGATCACGATATCATCGCTTTTGAGCCCGTTACCGGAGTTATCTATGAGAAGCGCCCGGCGCTCCATTCTGACGGCAGGATCGTTCCGGGCCTGTTCAATGCATGGATCTGGCTCGACAACCCCAGCCAGTTCAACTCCTACACCACGGATATGGTGAAAGGCGTCATACGCGCCTTCCGCACCGCCTCCAACGCGCGCGACGTCGTCGCGGTGGTCTTTACCGGCGTCGGCGACAAGGCGTTCTGCACCGGCGGCAACACCAAGGAATATGCGGAGTATTACGCCGGCAACCCGCAGGAATACCGCCAGTACATGCGCTTGTTCAACGACATGGTATCTTCGATTCTCGCCTGCGACAAGCCGGTGATCGCGCGCGTCAACGGCATGCGTATCGGCGGCGGCCAGGAAATCGGCATGGCGTGCGATTTCACCATCGCGCAGGATCTCGCGCGGTTCGGGCAGGCAGGTCCAAAGCACGGCTCGGCCGCGATCGGAGGCGCCACGGATTTCCTTCCGCTGATGGTCGGCGCGGAACGTGCGATGGAATCCGGAACTCTGTGCGAGCCGTGGTCGGCGCATAAAGCCTATCGTCTTGGCGTCGTCCTCGACATCGTGCCGGGGTTGAAGGTGGATGGCGCGTTCGTCGCCAATCCGCTGGTCGAGACCCAGCGCTATCTCGATGACTACGGCCGCATCGTTCACGGCGAGCCCTTGACCGGCGCGGCCCTGGCAGCGGGCAAGGCGGTGGTGGCGCGTGGCACCGTCGATCTGTCGCTGCTCGACGCCAAGGTCGAAGCGATGTGCACCAAGCTGATGACCACGTTTCCGGAATGCCTGACCAAGAGCTTCGAGGAACTGCGCAAGCCGAAAATCGACGCCTGGAATCGCAACAAGGAAAACAGCCGCGCCTGGCTCGCCCTCAACATGATGGCCGAGGCCCGGACCGGATTCCGCGCCTTCAACGAAGGCCCGAAGAATGAACGCGAAATCGATTTTGTCGCCCTGCGCCAGCGCCTCGCCAATGGCGAGGGCTGGACCGAGGCGATGATCGAGCAATTGATCCCCAAGGCGGGGATAGCCAAGGCGGGAGGGCACAAGGCATGAGCAGCCCGCTGAAGGTCTGGTTCGAACGCGAAGGGCGTTTGCTTCGCATGCGGCTCGATCGCCCCAAGGCGAATATCCTCGACGCGGCGATGGTCGGCGCGATCCAGGATGCCGTCGTCCAGCATGGGACCGTTGCGGAATTGCGCGGCATTCTCGTCGACTCGACCGGCGGGCATTTTAGCTTCGGCGCCTCAATCGAGGAGCATCTGCCAGATCGATGCGCGGTGATGCTTGCGGGCTTTCATCGGCTGATCCTGCAAATCTTTGCTTCGCCTGTCCCCGTACTGACTGCGATCCTCGGCCAATGCCTCGGAGGCGGTCTCGAACTCGCGAGCGCCGGGCACCTGCTGTTTGCCGGGCGGGATGCCAAATTCGGCCAGCCGGAGATTCAGATCGGCGTATTCGCGCCGGCGGCTTCCTGTCTGCTGCCCGAACGCGTCGGACTTGCGGCCGCCGAGGATCTTCTGCTTTCGGGACGTTCGATTGGCGCTGACGAGGCTTTCAGAATCGGTCTCGTGACGGAAGTCGCCGACGATCCCGAAGCCGCCGCGCTCAGCTACTTCGATCGGCATCTGACGCCGAAAAGTGCGGCGTCGCTGCGCTTCGCCACACGCGCCGTTCGGCATGGCGCGATCGATCGGATATCCTCAAAACTTGCTGCGGTCGAAACGATTTATTTGGCCGAATTGATGGCGACGCAAGATGCGGCCGAAGGCCTCTCCGCATTCATCGAGAAACGCCCGGCACGCTGGAAGGATCGCTGACATGCTCGACAAAACAAAATCGGCAACGGCCAATATCGTCCAGCGGTGCGAAGACCTGTTCACCGATCTGAACTTTGAGACGGCGCGCGCCTGGAAGGCGGCGAAGCCGGGCCGCAAGGTTATCGGCTTCATGCCGTATTACGTGCCGCGTGAACTCATTCACGCCGCCGGCGCGCTGCCGCTCGGTATCCTCGGCGGCGGTGACCAGCTCGAGGTCATTCACGGCGACGCGTATTATCAGAGCTATATCTGCCGCATCCCGCGCTCGACCATCGAACTCGGCGTCTCGGGCCGTATCGATTTCGTCGACGGCATGCTGTTCCCCTCGATCTGCGACGTGATTCGCAATCTGTCTGGGATGTGGAAGCTGATGTTCGCGAACGTAGCCTCTCGCTACGTCGATCTGCCGCAGAATTTCAAGGACGATGTCGGCGGCGTATTCTACCAGAGCGAACTGAATGAGATCCGCGAATGGCTCGCTCACATTGTGGGCAAGCCGGTCACCGACGAGGCGATCCGCGCCTCGATCGTGCTTTTCAACGAGAATCGCCGGCTGGTGCGTGAGGCTTATGCGCTGCGGGCGAAGGAACCCTGGAACGTTCCTTCCGCCGAACTCTATCT
>JAJYAH010000957.1 GCA_021779635.1 Pseudomonadota bacterium
CGCGAGGCGCGGATCCACTGGGGCGTCGAGAACAACATCTACCAGCTCTGGCATCGCGGTTACGTCGCGGTGAAGGGCGGCGCGATGGATTGCCCCTACACCTTCATGCAGGACATGGTGGCCGGCACATTCCGGCTGCCCTGGGAGGATCAGGTCAAGGTCACCGACGGCACGCCTTGCGGCTTTCCGGCGCCGACGCGCATGTTTGGCGCGACGACCGGCAAAGCGGCGGAGTAGCCATTTGTCGTCCCGGCGAACGCCGGGACCCATAGCCACGGACCGTTGTCGTCGAAACAAAGCCGACAGCCATCCTGCTCTCACAACGACCGCCGCGGCGTATGGGTCCCGGATCGGCGCTCGCTGCTTGACAGCGCTACGCGCTGCAAGGCGCTCGCTTGTCCGGGACGACGATTTGCGTGTGGCGCGTTGGTAGGCAATTAATTTCAAACAGCAGCCATGCCTCCGCATTCTCGCCGCGTCATTCGCGCGAGTTTTGCCGGAACGTTTCGCTCTCTGAATTCAGAGGGCGCATGGAAAGCCGGGTGCCGATTGCACCCATGGCTCCCGTGCAACAAAAAGCACGGGGGTAGGACCACAGGCGAAACCGGAAAACACTCCGGCTTTCCCTGCGCGATGGTTTTACGGTTTCCTTCGCGCTCTCCCTGGTGACCGGGCTCTTTTGCCACCATCGCCGGCGGATTTCTCCGCCAACTTGACGCCAGCGTCGGGGCGTCAGGACCACACGACTTCGCCGTCCGCCTCAAGCGCCGTTCGTCAAGAGCGCATCAGCGTCCACCGCATCCCGCGCCCAACGTCCGTGACGATCGCGAAGCGTCCCTCTTGGTGAGGACGGGATGCGCGGAAAGATGCCGGTGATTTGGGGGTGATATCAATGAGGCGGATTGCGACCAATTGGCACGACGGGCAAATCGCGCGCGGCGGCGCATATCGGATCGCAAGAGTCAAGAACCAGGGCATGAACCTCTAGATTCAGCGAGGTCGATGCCCGCTTTGGCGCGCATTCCGGACTCAAGTCGGAGACCACCCCTCACCCGACGGAGAGAGGTGGATTTCGATGCCGCTCCAGCTCGACCTAATCTCATCATGCCTCAGTTTCCCGGCCGGTGAAGCTCCGGCCGATGCCGCGTAAAGGACGCGCGGCCGCGCTTGATGCCCCACAGCGGTTGCGCGAGCGTCGCGATCGCGTCGGTGGGATTGGCTGCATCGAGACACACGAGGTCGGCCGGGCCTCCGACCGTGATGCCGTAATCGCCGAGCCGCATCAACCGCGCCGCGGAGCCGGTGATCATGTCGAGGCAGCCGGCGAGGTCGGCCGGCCGGGAGACGTGGCAGACGTTGGCGTAAAGATTTGCCATCCGGATCAGCGAGCCGTCGCCATAGGGCGTAAACGGGTTCAGGACATTGTTGGTCGAGATCGAGCAGGTCACGCCCGCTTTCCGCAGAGGCTCCGCAGGCACGACGCCGCGCGGGACCGCGTGGTCGTGATTGCGACCCATCAAGTGCAGGTCGGTCGACGGCAGGATCGTCACGGCGACGCCGGCATTGGCGAGTTGTTTCGCCATCTCGCCGAATCGATCCGGCGGCAGCAGCGACATCTGGGTGACATGGCCGACGGCCACCCGGCCGCCCCAGCCAAACTCCTCGGTCTTGCGGCAAACATATTCGACCTGCATGCCCTGCGTGGTCTCGGCGAGATCAAGATGCATGTCGATTTCGGCATCAAAATCGCGCGCGATCGCGAATATCCGGTCGATCTGGGCGCGCGGGTCGGTGTCGAAATACGGGACGGCGCCGATCGCCCGCGCGCCGCGGCGCAAGCCCTCGATCAGCAGTTCTTCCGTGCCGGGATTGTTGGTGAGTCCCTCCTGCGGGAACACGCACAGTTCGACATCGATCGCCCAGGCATAGTCGCGCGCGAGCTGCTCGACCGCGTCGAACCCGATCATCCCTATTCCCGGATCAAGCTCGACATGGGTGCGCATGCGCATGGTGCCCTGCGTGATGCAGCGCTCCAGCGTCCGCTTGCCCCGCGCATAGACGTCTTCGACGGTGAAGCCGCGCTTGGCGGCCGCGGTTTCCCGAACGGCTTCAGCGACGGTGCCTTCCTCGATGCGGCAGCGGTCGAGGATGCAGGTCTTGTCGAGATGAATATGCGTCTCGATCAGACCTGATATCGCCAGGCAACCTTCGGCCTTAAGTTCGGGCCCATCCGCCTTCAGGGCCGGGGCGATGGCAGCGATCCTCTCGCCCTGAATGGCGATATCGGCGCTGACGAGCTCGCCCTCGCGCAGGATGCGGGCATCGCGAATAATCAGATCCATCAGTTCACCACCGCAGAAACGGCACCAAGATACGCCTCGTCGAGCATCGCACCGCGCAACTCCGCGGCCTTGCCTTGCGCCACCACCCGGCCGCCGCCGAGCACATAGCCGCGATCGGCAATCGCCAGCGCATAATCCGCCATCTGATCCACGATCAGCAAGGTCATGCCCTCATCCCGCAGCCTGGTAAACTGTTCAAACAGTTCGGCTACCACCGCCGGCGCCAGA
>JAJYAH010000958.1 GCA_021779635.1 Pseudomonadota bacterium
CCAAAATCAGAGCAATCGCATCTTGTCATCAGGTCTGAATTATTGTTCAGTTCTTCAAGGCGATGTCATCGCCCAAGAACTGAACTAGCGCCTTAATGAGCCCGTTGGCCCTAATGCGCGCAAGGGACGAGAAACGCATCAATGGTCTATCGGCGGACCCATCAAGTTGTAAAACGCCTCGCAGCGCGCCGCAGCGCCATCCTGGCGGCGGCGCGGGATGCCGCCGCCGAGGGGGGCATGGCCGCCGTCCAGATCGCGCCGATCGCGGTCCGCGCCAATGTCGCCGCCGGCACCGTCTATCGCTATTTTCCCTCCAAGGCGGATCTGATTTCCGAATTGATCGCCGAAGTCTCGCGCGATGAACTGGCCGCGATCCGCCGCGCCGCTGACGCAGCCCCGGGGCCGTCGTCGGCGCTGGCGGCCGCCGTCACCACGGTCGCAGTGCATGTCCTGTCGCAGCGCAAGCTCGCCTGGGGCATCCTGGCCGAACCGGTGGATGTCGACGTCACCGCTTCGCGGCTGGCGAGCCGCCGCGAGATCGCCGGCGAGATCGCCAGCCGGATCGATGCAGCGGTCCGCGCCGGGCACTTGCCCGCTCAGGATACGGGATTGGCCTCGACCGCGCTCCTCGGCGCGTTGCATGAAGCGCTGGTCGGACCTTTGGCTCCCGAAAATCTGGACGATTCCGGCCGGCTGCGCGACGCCGTGCAAACCGTGACGCTGCTCGCGCTGCGCGCCGTCGGCGTGATGGACGCCCGCGCCCGCGGCCTTGTGGTGCAGGCGGTGCTGCCTGCGAAAGCGCTGGTCGGCGCGTAGCTCGCGGCAATATTCGAGTTCCCTTCGCAATGCCCCGGACTCTCATGCCGCGCTCGTGAATTGACTTATTCCGCTGCATTGGTCGCCTAGCGAGGTTCAATCGTTCACCCCAATCTGTGGAGCCTCGCATGACGACGACATCCGGATCGGCCAAATGGCAAGGCGGCATCAAGGACGGCAAGGGCGCGATCTCGACCAAGAGCGGCGCGCTGAAGGATTACCCTTACGGTTTCGCCAGCCGCTTCGAGGGCAAGCCGGGCTCCAACCCCGAAGAACTGATCGGCGCGGCGCATGCCGCCTGTTTCACCATGGCGCTGTCGCTGATTCTCGGGGAAGCAAAACTCACCGCCGAGCAGATGGAGACCAGGGCCGACGTCACGCTGGAAAAGCAGGGCGACGGCTTTGCCATCACGTCCGTGCATTTGACCCTGACCGCCAAGATCCCCGGCGCGGACAATGCGAAATTTCAGGAGCTTGCGGGCATGGCCAAGGCGGGCTGTCCGGTCTCGAAGCTGCTGAACACCAAAATCTCGCTTGAAGCGAAGTTGATGTAGCCGGCCTCACTCCCCGCGCAAGCGCATAGCGCTTGTCGCCGGGGCCGCACGTCAGAGCGAACCGGAATCGCGCCGCAATCTCTGGATCCCGGGTTCGCAGCTCACGCTGCGCCCCGGAATGACGGCCAAGTCATTCGCAGATCAGATGTCCGCGTCGTCGTCCGGGCCGACGGAGGCGATTCGCAGCATATTGGTCGTGCCGGGGGTGCCGAGCGGCACGCCGGCAACAATGATGATGCGCTGTCCGGCCCTCACGAAACCGTCGCGGAAGGCGATGCTGCCGGCGCGGCTGACCATGTCGTCGAGATCCTTGGCATCTTCCGCGACGACGCAATGTACGCCCCAGACGACCGACAGCTTGCGCCCGGTGGCCACGTTTGGCGTGATCGCCACGACCGGCGGCTTGGGGCGTTCACGCGCGACCCGCAACGCGGTCGATCCCGAACTGGTCCAGCAGATGATCGCGTTCAGATCGAGCGTTTCGGCGATTTGTCGGGCTGCATCGGCGATCGCGTCACCGACGGTCGGCTCCGGTTCGGCGCGCTGCGCATTGAGCACGCCGCGGTAGGTCGGGTCGCGCTCGACCTCCTCGCCGATGCGGTTCATGGTCGCAACCGCCTCGACCGGAAATTTGCCGGCTGCCGATTCCGCCGACAGCATGATGGCGTCGGCACCTTCATAGACCGCCGTGGCGACGTCGGAAACCTCGGCGCGCGTCGGCACCGGCGACTGGATCATCGATTCCAGCATCTGGGTCGCGACCACCACCGGCTTGCCGGCGCGCCGCGCCAGCCGCGTCATTTGTTTCTGCAGGCTCGGCACCCGTTCCAGCGGCAGCTCGACGCCGAGATCGCCGCGCGCCACCATCAGCGCGTCCGACGCCTCGATGATTTCGGGGAGGCGGTCGATCGCCTGCGGCTTTTCGATCTTGGCCATCACGGCGGCGCGGCCGCGGATCAGTTTCTTGGCCTCAACGACGTCTTCGGCGCGCTGCACGAAGGAGAGCGCGATCCAGTCGACCCCGGTCACGAGCGCAGCTTCAAGGTCGGCGCGGTCCTTTGGCGTCATCGCGGAGACGGGCAGGTCGGTGTCGGGCAGGCTGACGCCTTTGCGATCCGACATCCGGCCGCCGATCACGACCCGGGTGACGGCGCGCTCGGGAGAGGTTTCCTCCGCGATCAGGCGCACCTTGCCGTCGTC
>JAJYAH010000959.1 GCA_021779635.1 Pseudomonadota bacterium
CGGATCGAGTTCATCAAAGAGCAGATCAAGATGCTTCCAGTCGCCTCGCGACTGTTGCCGGACAGGAGGGTCCGAGGTTTAACGAATTTCACCTCGTCGGCGCGGCAGCAGGTTCTGGCGATCGACCTGCAACGTGCGCCGTTGAGTACGGCACAGCGCTTTGTCAAGCGCACCATGGATATCGCTCTCGCATCGCTGGCCTTGCTGTTTTTCCTGCCTGTCATGATGCTGACCGCGCTTGCGATCAAGCTCGACAGCCCAGGGCCGGCAATATTCCGACAGAACCGCAACGGCTTTAATGGCCGCAAGTTCGTGATCTTCAAATTCCGAACCATGACAGTGCAGGAGAACGGCTCCGCTGTTGTTGCGGCAACCCGGGACGACCCGCGGGTCACCTCACTTGGTCGGCTCCTGCGATCCACCAGTATCGATGAGTTGCCGCAACTCTTAAACGTACTAAAGGGCGACATGTCCCTGATAGGCCCACGCCCGCACGCGCTGGCTCACGACAGCTATTTCGAAAATATTCTGGGCGACTACGCGTTCCGTCATCACGTTAAGCCGGGCATTACCGGTTGGGCCCAATGCAATGGATCGAGGGGCTCGATGGCTTCCATCGAACACATTTCGGAGCGGGTTAAGCTCGACCTTTGGTACATCAACAACTGGAGCCTGTGGCTCGACATTCAGATCTTGATCAAAACCGTTTTTGAGGTCCTGCGAAAGCGAAACGCCTATTGAGCGCTTTTCTGGGCACGTTCATTGCCGCGACTCACAACTTCTGGTCGATGCTAGTTCCGGCCTTGGCGTATTTGACAAGGCAGGATTCAAATCGCAACATTGGTTCACTTAATTAGATTGCCAAGAATTATTTGCAGTTTAGCAAAACGATGCGACATTTGGCCAGTCGGTTTGAATCGCGGATAGTCAGATGAAGAAGGGTAAGAAGATCGACCTTGGCGCCATGTCGACGGATGAGATGTGGCAACTCCACACGGAAATCGGTCAACTCCTTTCGGTTCGATTAAACTCGGAAAAGCGCGAACTGGAAAAACGATTAGCTCGGCTGCGCCGCGATTACGAATTGCCAAATACGGAAGCAAAGCCCATCGAGCGCTCGGCGGCGGAGCGGCGCAGATATCCGCAGGTGCATCCAAAGTACCAGAATCCGGACGAACCATCTGAGACATGGTCGGGCCGAGGAAAGCAGCCGCGCTGGCTGACGCAGGCGCTAAAGACGGGTCACACGATCGATGAGTTCGTTATCGCCGGCGTTGCGTCTGGCAAAGCCAAAGCCGCGACACGCCAACGAGTCTCGTAAAAAGTGTGACTGTGAGAGCGTCCATCCTTTGAAATCTCACCAGTCCACCCAGCCACAGATGTCCGAATTCCCTGCCCTAGTCGACGAGCCATCGAAACAATTTGACGGCCATCCAGCCGGCACCGGCCAGCCATACACAGGTGGCCGCCCCGCTCAAGATAATCCAGGCCCAGGATACCCCGCTGAGCCATTGCTGAGGTGCCGGCTTCGATGGAGCGTTATCGTTAGATGCCGTCCCACCCTCCTGAAATGCCGTTTCGCCGTCACGGGCCTGACCCTGTTTGGGTTGTATTTTTTGGTTGCTCATGGACTTCGGTCCGGCCGCGCAGCTGCAATATTCGAAGCGCTCCGGGGTAAGGCCTCCGACCCCTGACAAAGAGAAAGTTCGACGCGCGACCTTTAAATAAAGCTGTGTTTTTGCTCGTGCAATTGACTCTGCCGGTTAAGCTAACCGGTCAACCTTACTTGCCCCAAGTGTTACTTAGTTCACAGACGGGACAAATTCGGCGGACTAATCTGGAGGCCGGAAGATGACGGGAGGGGAACGTCGATGCGATCGCCGCCAGACGAGAACCGCGCTGATCTGCTCCGCGCCAGGTATGACGAACTGCTTCGGCTCCGAGAGCATGTTGAAACGCTTGAAACTCTTCGCAGGCAAAAGCCGGTTCCCGATGGAACGATACAGCGCGTCAACGACTGCAGGAAACTGCCGCTCAACGGTAGGCGTCGTTCTGCGGCCTTCCTGATTGGCGCTTGAGTTCTATTTTGAGCGCGTCTTGCACCGACGCGGCTTCCATTCTTCCGACAATGCGTTGACGGCGGCCTCGCGCGCAGCTCGGTCGACAATATTGGGATCGAACCGTTCCGGACCCCAGCGGCGCATATGGTCGTGCTCCGGATGGGAGGGGTCGCCGATCGCATCGATGACGCAGAAGCGCAAGGACGTCACCTACTTCAACGTCACCCCGGCGGTCCCGACATGGCCGATCCTCGAAGCGCAGGGCTTCCAGGCCTATTGCCGCGGCCTCTATTTCTCGCTTCCGTTCTTGTCACGCCAGGGACGCGGCATGCGGGTCGAGACGGAGAGCCGCCGCGGCATCATCATTCCCCTTCTGCCGCGAGATTTCCGATTTCGTCAGATGTGCCGGCGCGATCGGAGGCTATCTGCTGTGGCGCGGCCAGCCGATCGTTATTCTCGACGCCAACGGCCCGGTCGCAGGCGTTGTAGGCGTCTAT
>JAJYAH010000960.1 GCA_021779635.1 Pseudomonadota bacterium
CATGACCGAGTCCGCGTTTGCATGCGCCGTGGCGGGGTAGCTCAGCTGGTTAGAGCACGGGAATCATAATCCTGGGGTCGGGGGTTCGAGTCCCTCCCCCGCTACCACGTGTGACCCACTATTACAGCGGGCCTCCGGAAAGAACCCGCCGCCGACCAGTGCGGCCAACTTTCCCTTCACTTCGACCTCGAAACCTTGCCAAGGGCCGTTCGGGTGAACAATGACACTGTGCACAAGCGCCCTGAAGTCCGCGACCAACGGGCCGCGGTCGTCCTCCGCGCTGGCGTGGCCAGCTATCGTGTCGGCAAGTGCATTGACGGTCTCGATGTAGCGGTCCAGCGTTGCTGGATGCAGTGAGATGGGGGTAGGGGCCTCTTCGAGGGCGGCCAGTTCCGCCTCGACGCGCAACCGCTGTTCCTTCAACTCGGTGATCCGTTGCTTGGCATCCTCCTCGGAGATCACGTACTTGATCACGAGATCAATATTGCGCTGACGCTCGCCTTCGAATCGGTCACGTTTAGCCTCTAGCCGCATGCGCTCCACGGACGCGTTCCCCGCAAGCCGCTCTCGCTCACGGTTGTAGTTGCGCACGTAGGTCTCGATCAGCCGCGGGTCCTTCAACTCCTCGACCATCCCGCTAAGCACAAGCCGTTCGACGTCGCGCAAATAGACGATCCTGCGATTCGAACAACTGCCGCTCTCGCGCACAGCCGAGCAACGAATCCTCGTCTTTCCGGTCTTGTCACGGTCGTGAACTGACATCCCGGATCCGCAACAACCGCATCGAAGGAGACCAGACAGGAGATGCGGTGTCCGCCGCTTCATGTGGCTGGCCAAGCGCCCCCTTTCGGTCTTCAAAGCATGCGCCTGTTCCCAAACGGACTGTTCGACGATCCGCAGTTGAGGCACATCGATGCTCTGCCACTCTTCACGCGGGTTCGGGCGAGACAATCGTTTGCCCGTATCCGGATCCTTCACCATCCGGACTTTGTTCCAGACGATATGGCCGGCATAGAGTTCGTTGAAGATGAGCCCCGTCCCGCGCTTGGCGTTTCCATTGATCGTCGACGCATTCCATCGCCGACCCCGCGGTGGATGGATGTTTTCTCGATTGAGATCGTGCGCGATCTCTCGGGGTGGCCGTCCCGCGGCATATGCCGCAAAAATCCGTCGAACGATCGCAGCTTCGCCTTCGACGATTTCGAGTTCGCCGGGTTTGCCGGGCACCGTTCGATATCCGTAAGCACGCCCTCCCGCATGTCGACCGTCGCGTATCACACCAGCCATGCCGCGCCGGACCTTCTTTGCTCCATCCTCGCGCTGCATCTGGCCGACGAGGCCGCGAATTCCAATCAAGATCGAGTCGGCTGTGCCGTCGTGGACGGCCTGGATTTCGATCCCCTGGAAAGACAACCTCTTGTGAATGCCGGCTAGATCTTCCATGTCACGTGAAAGCCGATCCAACGCTTCAACAACGACAACGGTGAAACGTTGCTGGCGCGCAGCATCCATAAGCTGCATCAAGCCGTCGCGGCCGAATACAGAAGCACCAGAACGAGCCTTGTCCTCGAAAGTCGCAACGATATTGAGTTGATGACGGACCGCATAGGCTCTGCAGAGAGCAATCTGATCTTCAGTCGATTTTTCGTTTTGAAGCTCGGTCGAGAACCGAGCATAGATCGCGGCGGATTTCATCTCGAACACCACTGCTGATGCACTTCTCGCTGGCGGCATCGAGATGATTTTTCCTCAGACGCACGCTATCAAAGAGATGATCGCGTCTAGCGTCGGCAATTGCAAGTGCTTCAACAAACTTGATCAGAGCAGGATCGATTTCTCTCGAGCTCGCGCACTGCGATACCCGATCAACCACTGCCCTCGTTCTGGCGCGCGTCATCCCAGCAGGATGCAGGGCCAATTTGTAAAATGGCAGAGCGTTTTTCGCTCGATCGTAGAATCGGGTGCAATAGGAGATGAAGGGCTGTTTTTTATGAGACGCGATCGGAGTCGCGTTCCGGCCGTCATCCGACTGGATCGTCAATCCAGCGGTTGATGTCGGATTCGCGCCAGCCGGAGCCATGAACGCTGATCCTGATCTGGGGTGGGAATGAGCCCTCGGTAATCTTGCGGTAGATGGTGGAGCGGGACAGCCCGGTACGGGACAGGACGGTTTTGAGGCGGATGATCCGATCTGGTTCGCGCATGGTTGCGGTGGCTCCTGCTGGTTATTTCTGACTGCCGCTGATCCAGACAGAACAAGCACTGCCTCGCACGCAAGAGCGCTTTTCACCTGGTCGTAGCGTGGCGGACAAGCGGCGGCGAATAGGTGTGATCGGCGATCAGCGCATATCGCTTAAAAGTGGGCAGGGACTTTGGGCCAACGGCATGCTTCACATCAGAGCCCGAGCCCACGACCTCGGCCGAGGTCGAGGCCGTGGGCAAAGGCGAGTTCAAGGCTGAGCCTGCGGCCTGTGTCGAAGGAGATGCCGAGCTCAATCTTGCGGTTGGCGAGGATCGATTCCATCTGCGGATCGCGTTCGAGGCCTCGCGCCATG
>JAJYAH010000166.1 GCA_021779635.1 Pseudomonadota bacterium
CAATCTCGTGGTGCTGATCATCGAGGACTATGCCTATGGCATGATCCGCTGGAAGCAGGCCGTCGATGGTTTCGCCGACTGGGGCCTGACTTTCGGCAATCCCGACTTCGCCGCTTACGCCGCCGCCTATGGCGCCCGCGGACGGCGGGTCACGACGGCATCGGGTTTGGCGCCGGCGCTGGAAGAGGCGTTTTCCGCCGGCGGTCTGCACCTGATCGCGGTCCCGATCGACTACGGCGAAAACATTCGGGTCCTCGTCGAGGAACTCAGGCATATGCAGAATTAAACAATCATCGCACCTTATGAAGATTCCCGGCTCCAGCTCGAGGCAGCACCGACTCGCTCGCTGGGTCTCTGGCCACGGGCTCGGTCAAGTCAGACCACGCGCTTTCCTCGCGACGGTGACTTCGCGGACGCCATCGAGTTCCTTCAACTTCTGAGGAAAGGTCGCGATATCCTGCGATGAAACTTTGCTGAGAAGGACCACGAGATCGTCTATTCCCTGCGGGTTGCGGCTTTCGACCAGGAACCGCTTCACCTGGCCAATTCTAAGGCCAAGCGTCTCCCTCAACAGCTCAGGCGTGAGGTTGCCGTTATCGACCTCGATTTTCAACTGACAGCTTTGGTTCCTTGAGCGATAGGCTTCCTCCAGCGGCTTGATGCCGGCCAGGATGATCAAAATAATAACGGTTGAAGCTCCCGCGGCCAGATACAGGCCGCCGCCGACCGCAAGACCGATGGCCGCCACCGTCCAAATGCTGGCGGCTGTGGTGAGACCTTTCACGATCTCGCCGCGCGCGAGGATGGCGCCGGCTCCCAGAAAGCCGATTCCCGACACCACCTGAGCGGCTATTCGCGACGGATCGAGCACGACATGCTCGTAAGCCAGGATATTTGAGAATCCGTACTGCGAGACGATCATGATCAGGCAGGACCCGACGCATACCAGCATATGCGTGCGGATGCCCGCGGCCCACAACAGCCGCTCGCGCTCGAACCCGATCATGCTTCCCAGCACGGCAGCACCGATCAGGCGAATAAGCATTTCCGCGTTGGACATTTCACACCTGCATCGCTCGAAAGATATAGGCAGAGGGGTTCGATATTCCACAGTGGTCGCACCGTCGCCAGACTTCGACGAGGCTGCGAAGTTGCACATATTGCGGGATTTTAGCGGTGAGATGGCCGGACTTTCCGGCTTGCCAGGAGCGGAGATCGCAAGCTCCCGCCAGAGGCCCATCGCGGGTTGGTCCAGCATGATGGATTTTCGCAGCGCGAAGAATCTCGCTCTCGCCTTCGTCGTGCTTGTCGTTACACGTGCTTCCTGATGCAGACTTTCGCGGTTCCTGCAGCCGCAGTGCACTGCCATTGAGCGCTCAAGGCCACACCCGCGAATGGTTTCGGCCGGGTCAATTTGACCGAAAGAAAAGCAGCAACGCAGGCAAGCGTTAAGATGGCGACGATGAGCGCGATCTCCTGGCGGGTCCATAATGTCCAGGTCATGGCCTTTACTCCTCTCCCTTGGTCGGAGAATAGGAGAGGGCGCCCTGTCGTTATGTGATAAACATCACAATGCAGGCCCTACCAGCCAGGAATCAGCAAGGCGAAAGTGAGTCATGCGAGCTTCCTACCGTTGAGCGTTGACGAGCTCGGCGCGAACCGGCCGATCGGGAAACGTCAGTTCCCAGCCGCCGCCCAGTGCCTTGAACAGCTGCACGAGATCGAGCGCCACGTTGGTCGTGCTCGTGGCATATTGCTGCTCGGCTTGGAGCAGCGTCCGCTCGGTATCAAGCACGGTGAGAAAGTCAGTGACGCCGTCATTGTACCGGGTGCGGGCGAGGCCGAGCGCCTGGCGCGAATGGTCGGCTTGCGCTCTCAATCGGGCCCGGCGGCTTTGTTCGAGTCGATGGGCAACCAGCGCGTTGACGACATCGTGCCAGGCTTGCAGCACCGTCTTGTGATAGAGGATGGCGGCTTCCTGCTGCTGTGCATCGCGCAGTTCCAGCGTGTTCCTGAGGCGGCCACCGGCAAAAATCGGCAGCGAGATGCTGGGGCCCACCATGTATTGCAGCGAGCTGCCCTTCCAGAGGTTGGTGTAGTCGAGCGCGTCCACGCCAACCGTGCCGTTGAGCTGCACCGTCGGATAGAATGCTCCGACGGCAACGCCGATATTGGCGGTCGCCGCATGCAATTGCGCCTCGGCCGCGCGAATGTCCGGGCGGCGTCGGGCCAGCTCGGAAGGAATGCCGAGCGGCACGCGCGGCGGCGATGCCGGTTCCGAATGCCGACGTGCAAGTTCGGCCTTCAACGCGCCGGGCGGCTGGTCCAACAGCAGGCTCAGCGCATTGATGTATTGGGTTTCCTGTTGCTCGAGCGCGGGTATCTGGGCGCGGATGCTTTCGACCTGAGCCGCCGCGTTCTCGACATCCAGGCCATTTTGCAGGCCGCGCTGCTGGCGTTCCTGCGCAAGCCCGAGCACGTCGCGATCGACCTTGAGATTATCATTGGCGATCTTGATCTGGGTCTGGACGCCGCGCAACTGGATGTAGTCGCGCGCCAGTTCCGCCAGACTGGAGACCAGCGCATCGCGGCGCTGGTCGGCGGCCTGATCGACGGCTGCGTCGGCGGCTTCGACCTGCCGGCGGACCTTGCCCCACAGGTCAAGTTCCCAGGATGCATCGAAGCCGACATTGTAGTCATTGATCGCGGGGACACTGAGAGGGCTGCCCGGCGGCGCCAGCGCGCCAAGCAGGCTGACGATGCCGTTTTGACTGTACAGCTCGCGGGTATATTTGGCGTCGCCATTGAGCGAAGGGAATTCCGAGGCGGCCGTCACGCCGCGCTGAAACCGGCTCTCGGCCAGCCGGATTGTTGCGGTCCGCACATCGAGATTGGCGGCGGCGACACGACGCTCCAGATCGGTCAGGATCGGATCGCGAAAGATCGCCCACCATGCCGGATCCGTTGGCGCCGGCAGTCGGGTGTCGGCAACGCCCCCGTCGCCGGTGAACGATGTTTCCGGCAGTTGCGGATCCGGTGACACGAAGTTCGGTCCGACTGCGCAGCCGGCCGCGAGCAGCGGAACCACAAGCGCCGCGATGAAGCGCGTTTTGCCCCGCGACGCCCTCAATGCGCGGCTCCCGGACGGCCGCCGCCGGTTTTCGGCGACAGTAGAAAGCAGAACGGAACCATCAGAAACGCGACGATGGCGCAATAAAAGAACACATCGGAATAGGCCAGCACGGTCGCCTGCAGCCGATACGCCTGATAGACGCGCCCGACCGCGACATCATGAACGGCGGCGCCGGCGCGGCCCATCGCTCGCAGCGCCTGTTCATAGGTTGCGATCAGGGTCTGGTAGGGCTGATGGAACGGGCTGGCCCATTGCGAAAGGTAGGTTTGATGAACCTGCGAGCGCTGGGTGATTTGCGCCGTCGACAATGAAATCCCGATCGAGCCGAATACGTTGCGGAACATGGCGAACATCGCCGCGCCATCGCCATTGAGCCTGCGCGGCAGCGTCAGATAGGCGACCGTGCTTATTGGAACAAAAAGAAAAGCAAGAGCGGCGCTTTGGAGCGTTCGCATCATCACCAGCATGCGAAAATCGATATTCGGTGCGAGGGTGCTGGAGAACATCAGGGCGCCGCCCATCACCGAAAAGCCGATCGCGATCACATAGCGCGTCTGCAACACCGTCATCAGCTTGCCGACGATCGGGATCAGCGTGATGACGGCAATACCACCCGGCGAAAGCACCAGTCCGGCCCAGGTCGCGGTATAGTTGAGATCCTGTTGGGCAAACTGCGGAATGAGGACGGCGCTCGCATAGAGGATCGCGCCGGTGGCGCCGATCATGATACATCCGGCAGAAAAATTCAGATCCTTGAAGACTTCGAGATCGACGATAGGCTTCCTGGCGATCAGCAGCCAGCCGATGGCTCCGAGAATGCCGAGGAATGCCATCAGTGCCATCAGCCAGATGAAGCCCGACTCGAACCAGCCGGCGTCTTCACCGCGATCCATCATGATCTGGAATGTTCCCAGTCCGAGCGTGATCAGCGACAGGCCGATATAGTCGATGCCACGGCTTTTTTTATTCTTCTCCCAGGGCGGATCTTCGACCAGCACGGATGAAAGAAATACTGCGAGGATGCCGACCGGTACGTTCAGAAAGAATATCCAGCGCCAGGTCGCGTGGTCGGTGATGTAGCCGCCAAGCGTCGGGCCCAGCACCGGGGCGACGACGATGGCAATCGCCGCGACGCCGAAGGCCGCGCTGCGTCTTGCCGGCGGGAAGGTATCCAGAATGATGGATTGCTGGTTCGGCTGCAATCCGCCACCGAAAAATCCCTGCGCCAGCCGGTAGACGATCAGTTGGGCAAGGCTGGCGGAGGTGCCACAGAGAAACGAGCAGACCGTGAACATCGCAATGCAAATGATGAAGTAGCGCTTGCGGCCAAGCATATCGCCCAGCCAGCCGGATATCGTCAGCACGATGCCGTTGGCGACAAGGTAAGACGTCAGCGCCCAGGTCGCCTCATCGCTACTCGACGACAGGCTGCCGGCGATGTGCGGCAGGGCGACGTTGACGATGGTCGTGTCGAGGACTTCCATGAACGCCGCCAGCGTGACCGTGACCGCAATCAGCCACGGATTATAGCGCGGCTTCCAGGCCGCATCCGCATCCACCCCAGGGGCTGCGGCGTCAGCGCTCATCTAACCGTCACCGTCGGCTCGGCCGATATCCCGAGCGGCAACGGAATGTTCGGATCAAGGCCACTGTCGATGATGATCTTGACCGGCACGCGCTGAACCACCTTGACGAAATTGCCGGTGGCGTTCTCCGGCGGAAACGCGGTGAATTTGGAGCCTGAGCCGAGCTGGATACTGTCGACATGCCCGCGCAGATCGAGCTTGGGATAGGCATCGATCTTGATCTTGACGAGCTGGCCCCTGCGCATATCGGCGAGTTGGCTCTCCTTGAAATTCGCGGTGATCCAGACTTCGGGGGCGACGATCGCAAAGATCTGCTGGCCCGGCACGACGTAGTTGCCGACCTCGACGTTGCGCTTGGTGATCCAGCCATCCTGCGGGGCTTTGACAAACGTCCATGACAAATTGAGGTTGGCTTGATCCAGCTTCGCCTGGGCCTGCTCGACCTGGCCCTTCAGCTGGTCAACCTGCTGGTCGGTCTCGCCGATGCGCTGAGGTACCGGCGAATTCTGGGTGACCTGCGCGTCGGCAAGCATCACCTGCGCCTGCGCCTGCTTCAGCGCGGACGTCGCGGCATCGATGTCCTGCTGGCTGGTCGCCAGTTTGCTCAGGCTGCGCTGGCGATCGTAGTCGGCCTGCGTCTTGGCAAGGTTGGCGTTGGCATTCGCCAATTGCGCCTGCGCCTGTTCAAGCTGGGCAGGGAAATTCTTGCGTGCGATCTCGGCGCCGAATTGCTGTCCGGCATATTGGGCCTTCGCCGTCGCCAGTGCAGCGGCGGCCTGATCGCGATCGGTGATATATTGCCTGGGATCGATATGGATCAGCAGTTGATCTTTTTTCACGAACTGGTTGTCCGTGACGTCCAGCGAAAGAACGACGCCCGAAACCTGCGGCGCGATCGTCACCGCCCGGCCATCGGTGTAGGCATCGTCGGTGCTCTCAAGATTGCGGGTCGACCACCAGTAATACAGCCCGCCAATCAGCAAAAGCAGGATGACGGCGATGCCGATCGTGACGACCAACGGCCGGCGCTCCTTGCGTTTCGTTTCGTCGGACTTTCCCTTGTCCCGGGCTTTCGAACGGGGAGCGGGGCTGGACTTGCTTGCCGGCTTGTTGGCCTCGTTGCCATCATCGACGCGTCGCGGATTGTCGCCGCTTGCAAGGAGTGTATCGGGAGGAGTATCGGACATTACCTTCCGCTCCGAAGTCAAAGTTTGCCGGAGCCGGCGCTTGACTGCGCCGGTAACTTAACCGAACCTTTGGGTTCGTATAGAAATTTGTGGTTCAGGAGTCAATAATAGGCCGGGACGTGATGAAACAGAAACCGCTGAAGCAGGACGGCGAACCCAAGTCCGCCCGCCGCGTTCCACGCGGCGATATCAGGCGCATGGAACTCGCCGACGTCGCCGAGCAGGTGTTTCTGGAACGGGGCTTCGCAAACACAACCATGCAGATGATTGCTTCGCGGGCCGGTGGCTCCAAGGAGACGTTGTATCGGCATTTCGCCAGCAAGGAAGCTTTGTTTGCGGAGATCGTCGGCCGCAAGGCGGCTCGAATTTCGGGGCCGGAAAGCGCGCTGGCCCGGGATGGGACACCGGAACAAGTTCTCTTCGAACTTGGGCATAGCCTGCTAAGCATGATGACGAGAAGCGATACATCGTCATTGTTCAGTGTCGTTGTCGCCGAGGCGCCGCGATCGCCGGAACTTGCCGCGATCTTTTATGCGCATGGACCTGGCGTAACGCTGCAAAGGCTGACTGATTATTTGCGTGCCGCGACCCACCGGGGAGATTTGCACTGCCACCAACCGCTGCGCGCCGCGAAACTCTTTCTCGGCGCGGTGATCGCGCAGCATCATCTGCAATCCCTGATCGGACAACCATCAACACCGGTGTCCGAAGCCGAGGTACGCGAACATGTGCGGGCCGCGATCGCGATGTTTCTCGCGCGCTACGGTTCGCGACCGGCAGGGGACCAGCCCAGCCATGCTGACAGTTCGGACTGACAGAAAACCGAGCCGCATGAGGCTGCCTCTTCATCAACAAGCCAGTGCTCCTTCTCATCCGGCCCGCGGGCGGAAAAGTCTCTTGAAGGCGTCAAAATCCGTGCTATTATTAGAACGGTCAGTCGGATTATTTTTGATTTGACCCGTCTTGAGGTCGCCCGCGAGGGCGACGACGGCTTTTGCCCTGCCATCGGAGATGCAGCGATGAACTTCGTGCCGCGCGCGCCGCATTGGGATGAACTGATCCGCCCGGATCGGGTTCATGGTTCGCTGTACAACGACCCCGCGATCTTCGAGGCGGAACTGCAGAAGATCTGGTATCGCACCTGGGTCTATGTCGGCCATGAGAGCGAAGTTCCGAATGCCAACGATTACGTGGCCAAATCGATCGGTCCGCAATCCATCATCATGACGCGGGACGAGCAGGGCAAGATCAACCTCTTGCTCAATCGTTGTTCTCATCGCGGCAACCAGGTCTGCTCCTACGACAAGGGCAATGCGCGATCCTTCACCTGCCCGTTCCATTCCTGGACTTTCGCCAATGACGGCCGTCTTGTCGGCTACGCCTTTCCGGACGGCTATGAAGGGACGGACAAAGCCGGGTTGGGACTTGGCCATGTCACCCGCGTGCAATCCTACCGCGGTTTCGTGTTTGGCTCGTTCGCCGCGGAAGGCCCGACTCTTGAAGAGCATCTTGGCGGAGCCGCCGAGACGATCGACCGTCTGGTTCGCAGTTCGCCCGAAGGTGAGGTCGAGGTGACGGCGGGGTTCCTCCAACATCGCGTCAAGGCCAACTGGAAATTCATCCTGGAGAACGAATGCGACGGCTACCATCCGGCCTTTGTGCATTCTTCGATTTTTGGCGTCGCCGATAGCGCCATCGGAACGCTTTATGGCGGCAAATCGACCGCGGTGACGCGCGACTATGGCAACGGCCATACCGAGATCGATCTGCGGCCGGAATTTCGCAACCGCGACCAGCCGTTGAGCTGGTTCGGCACCAATGAAGCGCGATTGCCTGATTATACGTCGCGGATGAAGGCCGCTTACGGCAGCGAGCAGGCGCGCGAGATCATGGTCGACGGCACGCCCCATGTGATGATTTTCCCGAATCTGTTCATCGCCGAAATCCAGATGTTCGTGATCCAGCCGCTGGCGGCCGACGACAGCGTGCAGCACGTTACCGCGTTGCAGTTCAAGGGTGCGCCCGACATGAACCGACGCTTGCGTCAGCAAACCATGGGGTCGGTCGGCCCGGCGGGGTTGTTGCTGGCCGATGATTCCGAGATGTACGAACGCTGTCATCGCGGGGTGCTGGCGCGCAATCCCGAATGGATCTTTCTGGGTCGCGGCGAACGCCGCGAAGGGCGCGACGCGGAGGGTTTCAAGGTCGGCCACGTCACCGACGAGGTGCCGTCGCGCGGTATCTGGCATCACTATCGCAGCCTGATGGAGGCACCGTGATGCTGTCGCGCGAAAGCAGCGCCACGCTGATGAGCGCCGTGTCGGCTTTCCTCTATATGGAGGCGCGATTCCAGGACGAGCATCAATACGAGGCCTGGGAAGCGCTGTGGACCGATGATGGCATCTATTGGGTGCCCGCCAACGGTGCGGACATCGATCCCGAACAGGAGATGTCGATCATTTACGACAACCGGTCGCGCATTTCGTTGCGGATCAAGCAATTGCTTACCGGCAAGCGTCATACCCAGACGCCTCAGTCGCGGCTGCGCCGGATCGTATCGAATATCGAGCTGATGGGAGAGCATAACGGCGATATCGCGGTTGCCAGCAACAGCATGGTGTTCGAATCCAGCCTTCGCGACGATACCATCTGGGCCGCGCGCAATGAATATCGGCTGCGTTACGTCGATGGCGAGTTGCGAATGGCCTACAAGAAGGTGACGCTGGTCAACAATGAAAAACCGCTCTTCACGCTGTCGTTCCTGATCTAGGCATGGTCCCGAAAAGTGGCCTTTGCGGTTTTCGGACCAGATCATGCCTCAACAGAAAATAACGAATCCGAACGGAGGAAAGATGGGCTTGCCAATGATCGATCGGGGACCGGTTCTGCTGCGCATCGCGGATGGTGTTGCACATCTCAGGCTTAACCGGCCCGATGCCTCCAACGGCATGAATGTCGAACTCCTGAAGGCGCTCGGCGATGCCATCATGGTCTGCCACGGCGAGCCGGGCATTCGCGCGGTGCTGCTCACTGGCGAGGGCAAGAATTTCTGCGCCGGCGGCGACATCCATGATTTTGCCTCGAAAGGCCAGAAGCTTCCCGACTATCTGCGGCAGGCGACAGCCTATCTGCAAAACGCGGTCGCCGGATTGATCCGGCTCGAAGCGCCGGTCGTCACGTCAGTGCAGGGCTTCGCTGCCGGCGGCGGCGGCTTCGGGCTGGTATGCGCGTCGGACATGGTGGTGGCCGGCGCGTCGGCCAAGTTCCTGGCCGGCGCAACCCGCGTCGGGATGGCGCCTGACGCCGGCGTCTCCGTCACTTTGCCGCGCCTGGTGGGTCTGCGCAGAGCCACCGCGATCCTATTGACCAATCCGGTCATCACCGCCGCCGAGGCGCTGGAGCTTGGCATTATCAACCGCGTCGTCCCGGACGACGAGCTTGCCGATGCCTCGCTGAAGCTCGCACGCGAACTCGCCGCGGGTGCGCCGAAGGCGCTGGCCGCGACCAAGCGTTTGTTGTGGAGCGGGATCGGAATCAGTGTCGAGCAATGCCTGCCCGAGGAATCGCGGACCGTATCCGAGCTATCCGGCACCGCCGACGCCCGCGAGGGGCTCGCCGCGGTGATCGAACGGCGCAAGCCGACGTTCACGGGGCGCTGAAAGGTGCCGAACGCCGGCACCTTGCCGTTCGGACGGCTTGACCGCCGCCGCGCCTTCATTTCGGGCGGCGCGCACGGCATCGGCGCCGCCATCGCGCGGGCTTTCGCCGCTGCCGGTGCCGACGTCATCATCGGCGATCTCGATATCGCGCGTGCGACCGAACTGGCCGGGCAGGTCGGCGCGACTGCCGCGCAGCTCGATGTCACCGACGCCGCCACGGTGCGGCAAATCATGTCCCGGCACGGGCCGTTCGATATTGTCGTCAACAATGCCGGCGCCGATCAGCATGCGTTCTTCACCGACACCACCCCGGATGATTGGGCCAGGCTGCTCGCGGTCAATCTGGTCTCGGCCTTTGCCTGCACCCACGCTGCGTTACCGGCGATGCAGGCGGCCGGTTTCGGGCGGATCATCAACATCGCCTCCGAAGCCGCGCGGCTGGGATCCAAGGGCGGTGCCGCTTACGCCTCCGCCAAGGGCGGCGTCATTGCCTTTACAAAAAGCATCGCGCGCGAGAATGCGCGCTACGGGATCACCGCGAATGCGATCGCGCCCGGACCGATCCGGACCCCGATGCTCGAACAGGCGGTGACCAAGGGCGGCGACAAGATTCTCCACGCCATGACGGACGCCACTCTGTTGCGGCGGTTGGGCGAGCCGGAAGAGGTCGCCGCCGCGGCGTTGTTCCTGGCATCCGATCAGGCGGCCTATATCACCGGTGAGACCATCGGTGTCTCCGGTGGCATGGGACTGGGCGGTTAGCATGACGTGCGCCAGCGAGGACGTTGCGGCTACTCCGCTCGATCTGGTGATCGAGCGCATCCGACGTGTCTATCGCGGTTGGAACCGGAACACGTCGGTGGCGCAGATGCGCATCGACTGGAATGCGGCCTTTCAAGCGGACATTGCGCCGATCTCGCACCAACCCGCCTCCGTCGGCGGCATGGACGGCGAATGGATCGCAGGCAGCAGCGCGCCAGACGACAAAGCCATTCTCTATTTTCACGGCGGCGGCTTTCGGCTCGGCTCGGTGTCGTCGCATCGCGAACTCATCGCGCGAATCGCCGGGGCGAGCGGTTGCCGGGTGCTCGCGATCAACTACCGGCTGGCGCCGGAGCATCGCTTTCCGGCTCCGCTGGAGGATACCCTGGCGGCCTATGGCTGGATGCTCGATCAGGGACTGAGGCCGGAAAACATCGCCCTTGCCGGAGATTCCGCCGGCGGAAATCTCGTGCTTGCGACCATGCTCGGCCTCCGCGAACGCGGCTT
>JAJYAH010000167.1 GCA_021779635.1 Pseudomonadota bacterium
ACAAGGCGGCGGCGATGTTGATCAATTGCGGGCTGATCCGCCCTGCGCTGAGAGCGAACACCGGCGCTAGGGCGACCAGAACGACGAGTAGCGCAAAACAGATAGTAAGGCCTCGGGATTCAGTCACTCTTGTCACAGTATCAACATGTCGCTGCCGAAAATTGCGCCAATGCCGCGCTGGGCAAAGAGGGGCGCGAGCAAATCTCCATTTGCGCGAGCGACTTTATGCATAAGAAAATCGTGGCTTTCAAACGATCATTTCTAAACACGCGGGGTGGAAGGCTCGGGGTCTCGCTTCTCTGGCGAGCCGACCTGTGCGCTCGTCGCTCAGCAAAGAGTGGTTCCCGGGACCTGTCGATACTAGGCTTGGCGGGGGTGGGAAAGTTCCCGCCCATCGTGAACAAAATACATTTCGTCTTGCACAATTTGTGAACGAAATACATTTCGCCCTGCACAATGTTTGAATTGCATCGCAGCAAACTTTTGCCAAGAACTGCCGCCAGAATTGCTCTCGCTCGTCTGACAATTTTCATTGGACAAGTTCCGATCGAAAAACAAAGGGGTGTGCGCATGAGAATTCAACCGGCCCTTCGAAACTCGGCCGCTTTAGAGATTTCGGAACGGGAACTCCCAGCCGCTTCAGCTCCGAGCGAGAAAACTCTCACTCTGCAAATACCTTGTGCAGCGATCGGAGCGGTGTTCGCTGCCGCAGATGCCGGCACGATTGTTTTGGCCAGCTTGGTGGGTGCGCAGGGCTACCAGCTCTTCATCTCGGGCGCAGCGTGGAATTCGAACTTCCACATCGGCGCGGGTGTTACAGCGGCGCTGGTCTATATGCTGATCGGCAGATCAACCGGATTTTATCAGGGGTCCGATATCTTCTCTTTACGCAGGAGTGGACCACGAATTGTTTGGCAGTGGCTTTTGACGAGCTTGTCGCTGGCGTTACTGGCGTTTTTGTTCCGGATCGGCATCAAATTTTCGCGCGGTTCGATTATTTGCTTTGCAGTGCTCGCGCTGGCGTCTTTGTTCGCTTCGCGTTTTCTGATGAAGGCGGCTCTAAATTGGGCTGCCAGACAGGGACGGGTGCAGGGACGTCGCGTAGTCGTGGTCGGACTACGCGACGAGTTAGCGGCTGTCAGCGGTGGCGACCTGCTGCGACGGTTCGGATTGACGGAAGTCGAGCGCGTTGCATTCCCGAGCCATGGAGATTGGTCGCTCGCGGCGACCAAGGGCATTCTTGAATCCTTGGACGAAGCCTTGAGTGTTGCGCGAGAACGCGGCGCTGAGGAGATTGTGTTGGCGCTGTGCTGGAACGATCTGCGGGGCGTTGAGTTGATCCGCGAAAGGCTGCGTGACTCTCCGCTTCCCGTGCATCTTTTGCCTGACCGGAAAGTTCGCTACTTGACCGAAAACCCTGCTTTCTCGGTCGGCCGATCGCTTGCGATCGAAATTCAGCGGACGCCGCTTTCAAGACTTGAGCAGTTCGCCAAGCGCGCGCTGGATATTGCAGGCGCTAGTTTTGCACTGCTGCTCTTGTTCCCCCTGATGCTGTTGACAGCTTTGGCGATCAAACTCGATTCTCCGGGGCCGGTCTTATTTCGGCAGCACCGCAGCGGATTCAACGCGAAACGCTTCTTGATTTTCAAGTTTCGCACGATGTCTGTCATGGAGGAGGGGGACAGTGTCACGCAAGCGATCCGCCATGATCCGCGTGTCACCAAATTGGGTGCTTTGCTACGTGCTGCCAGCATTGACGAACTGCCGCAGCTTTTCAATGTTCTTCGCGGCGACATGTCGCTCGTAGGCCCGCGCCCGCACGCCGTCGCCCATGACAGTCACTACGGCAAATTGCTGTCGGAATATGCGTTTCGTCATCACGTCAAGCCCGGAATTACCGGGTGGGCGCAGATCCAGGGTTGTCGCGGCGGAACCGCGGAGGTCTGGCAAATGAAAAGGCGCCTCGATTTTGACCTATGGTACATCAACAACTGGAGTCTGGGACTCGATCTTGTAGTTCTAGTCCGAACTGTTCTGGAAGTCGTGCGTCCTAGAAACGCTTACTGAGTCGCATGGACTGGCCTCAGGAAAGCGGATCTGACGCATGGCGGGCTGGCTCTCGAGCTGCAAGAGTGCCTGATAGCTCACAAGCCACAAGAGTACCTGATAGGCCGGGTTACGCGAGCGACGTTTGCCTTCGGTTCGGTCAGAAGACGGCAGGTTGAAATGCGTATCGTGCACGTCGTCCGCCAGTTTTATCCAGCGATTGGCGGCTTTGAAAGTGTTGTTTACGAACTTGCTGCGACACAAGTGGCCGGTGGCCACTCGGTGAGGGTCGTCACGCTCGACCGATTGTTCAAAACCGCGACCCCGGGGAAGCTTCCGGCCCGCGACGCGATCTCGGGAATTCAGATTATCAGAATCCCTTATGTGGGATCGACGCGCTATCCGATTGCGCCGGCCGTCCTGAAGCATATCCTGGACGCCGACATCGTCCATGTGCATGCGATCGATTTTTTCTACGATTTCCTGGCCTGGACCAAGCCGCTGCACCGCAGGAAGCTGGTTGTTTCGACGCATGGCGGATTTTTCCACACAGCGTTCGCCGCGCGGCTGAAGCGAATCTATTTTTCTGCGGTAACCCGTTCTTCGATGGTGTGGTACGACGGGGTTGCTGCGGTGAGCTTGATCGACCAGACTCAATTCAGCCGCATCCGGCCGCGCGGGCTGGTCTGCATCGAGAACGGCGTTAACACGTCAAAATTTGCAGGCGCTTCCTCTCCGCAGCGGTCCAAGTCGATAATTTGGATCGGGCGGTTTTCACAGAACAAACGGCTCGATCGGCTGATTTCGTTCTTCGGCGCGCTTAAGAAGATCGACCCAGAATGGAAACTGACAATTGCCGGCCAGCCGTGGGATATTGGCGTGAACCAATTGATCGATCTTGCTGATACAGCCGGCATTCAAGATTCGCTCGTCGTCGTCGATTCACCCGAAGATGCTGAGATCAGGCGGCTGATCGGCGACTGCTCTGTTATTGCGAGTTCATCGGATTATGAGGGATTTGGGATCGCCGCGATCGAGGGAATGTCGGCCGGGCTATTTCCGCTTCTCAGCGACATCGCGCCATTTGAGCGGCTGGTCGCGAGCAGTGGAGTCGGATTGAACGTGAATTTTGACACCCCCGATGTCGCCGCGATAGCCTTTCAAAAAGAATGGCAGGAAATCAGTGAAGACTATGCGTCGGTGCGAGAGAGATCGATCGATGCTGCGAAGCGGTACACTTGGGAGAACGTATCTCGGCTCTACCAGTCGCTCTATGAGGATGCGTTAGGCGCAAGATGTCGTACCATTCTTGACGTTCCGGTCTTTGTCGGGACGCAGGCCGAGGCCGTCGACAAGATCGATGCCGCATACGCTACAAAGAAACCAACAATGGTCGCCTTTGCCAACGCCAATGCGCTCAATGTCGCGGCGATCGACGCCAAATTTCGGAGCGTGCTCAAGGGAAGCCTGGTCATGAACGACGGCGTCGGCGTCGACGCGGCGAGCCGCATTCTGTTTGGGTCGCGGTTCCCGCAGAACCTGAATGGGACCGATTTTACCCCGAATTACTTCAGGAATACGAAGAATAACTATCGGATATTCTTCTTGGGAAGTTCTTCCGGGGTCGCAGAACGGGCGGCCAGCAGGCTGATTGCCATGTGCGGTCGTCATAGGGTTGCGGGTTGTCAGAATGGTTATGCCCGTGCTGGCGATAACATGGGCATTGTCGCCAAAATCCTGGCTTCGGAGGCAGATGTCGTGCTCGTGGCGATGGGCAATCCGGCGCAGGAAATGTGGCTCGCCGACAATCTGGAGGCCACCGGTTGCCGGCTGGGTTTTGCCGTCGGCGCGCTGTTTGATTTTCTTGCAGGAGAGGTTCCGCGTGCGCCGTCCTGGGTGCGCTCGGTACGCATGGAATGGGTCTATCGCCTGCTACGCGAGCCGGGGCGGCTGTGGCGCCGCTACGTGCTGGGTAATCCGATATTCCTCTTGCGCGTCCTCAATCAGTGGTTCTCCGGTGCGCGGATCTAAGCCCGTTAATCCCAGTGTCGCGGCTTCCTCCGTGAGAAAGTCGAGGAAGTCGTGGCAACCGGAAGGGTGTTCTGTCGGTCCGGTAACAAACTCGTCCGAGGGCGAGAATGCAGTTTCGTTAACCGAGCGCATTAGATGAGTCCTGCGATCGCCGAATGTGCTTTGATCTTGGCGGTGTGCTTTAACGCCATTCTCGCCGTCCTCAACGGCCATGGCGTGACGCTGCAGCGCGGCCACGTCGTCTTTGTTGAAATTGCGATCTATGCCGCGGCGCTGGCGATATTGGTATTCAACGCCGACCGGAGGATGTTTCCGTGGTTTCTATTGGCGTTTTTCATCGTGCTGAACGGCTTGCTGCTTTCTCTGGGCAATGGTGCCTTTAATCCAAAATATATGCGGGACGTGCTCGTCATTCCGATCTTTATTATGTTGGGAATGACCTATAACTCTCAAAGTTTGACACGACCGATCGTCATACTTCAAACTATCGTGTTCGCCGTCGCTCTACTGGAGGCACTGCGTCCCGAGGCCTATTCCGAGATTTTCCAAATCTTGAAGTATTATATCAACACGCGGGACTTTTCCGAAAAGTCATTCTGGAATAGCGATTCCACCTTATTTGTCAGCGCAACGCGACCCGGCGACAGGTTCTTTGGATTTGTCAATTTGCATCGACTGTCGTCGATATTCCTAGAGCCTGTTTCGCTCGGCAACTACTGCGTTATCATAGCCATTTTTTTGATCGCCTGTTGGCACCAGCTTGGCGTCGGCGTGAGGCTCTATCTGGCTTCCTCAACACTCGCGCTTCTGATTGGATGCGATGGCAGGCTCGCGGCGGCCTCAATTCTGATTATCTCGATCGGCATGTTTTTTGTTCGCAGGCTGTCGAGCCGGTGGTCGGTCTTCTACCTGCCGATGATTTTACTTTTGTCAGTGCTGTTCGTTTGGAACTCTAACGTCGATCCTACGCAGGATAATTTCGCAGGCAGAGTGGCGGGCAGCATTCACACCCTTGCCGGGGTCGACTTTTCCGGCCTTCTTGGGTTGGACGCCCAGTTGTCCGATCAGGCCGGGGATAGCGGCATAACCTACTTCGTTGTGACGCAGTCCTTTATTGGCGTGGCCATCGTCTGGCTCGCGGTCTGTTTGCTTCCCGCCGGTCGCGAATATTGTACAAGGTTGTACGTGCACGGGATCTCCATATTCGTCCCGCTGAACCTTATGGTGAGCTATTCGTTCTTTTCGATAAAGGTAGCATCTCTAATGTGGTTCTGCTTTGGCTATTTTTTCGTCAAGGACAGTTTATGGCAGCCGGAGCCAACTTACCTTTCGGACTTCGAACTGCGTGCGGAGGGGGGACGCGCCACAGTTTGATGAAATCACCGGGACGGCAAACCGAGAGTTTCGGGGGAGATGTAGGTGTCAAAAATGTGCTGGATTCGGCTGACTATGCTTTTCGCCTTGCTTGTTCTGTCACGCAATCTGGCTGCCCAGGGATTCACGGAGAGTGACAAGATCGAGCGAAAGCATCTGGATTTTGCAGGGAAACCTTGCCTGGAGACAAAGGGAGTGTCGCAGCCGTTGGCCTCAAGCCCCAGAATTCTCAATCACTCGGTCAGTCTTAAAAATCACTGCGCCGAGCGTATCAAGGTGAAGCTTTGCTATTACGGAACGGATAATTGTACGGCTGTGGAAGTGCCCGGTAATTCAGCTAAAGACCAGGTCATAGGCGTGTTTCCGGCGATGCAGATGTTCCGCTATGACGTCAAGGAGGTGTTTTAGACGTTTGAGATCGCAAATGTGGGCAAAAATCCTGTGCTGCTCGCGCGTCCTTAGCTTCGCCAAGGTTCCCGTGTTCTCGTTGTTTTGCTAGCCCGCAATAAGTCACAAGCGAGGTCCAAACGGAGTTTACGCAATTTGAGGTTTGGGACGTCCCAAGTTGTAAGCGTCTGAGAGGATTGTTCCCGAACAAGCTCTTGAATGTGCAACGGATATTCCGTTGTGTGGCATGTCTTTTGCAGTCCAATACAACGTTATACCGGTTCGAATAGCGCTGTACGCAAGGACGACGGATACAGACAAACCAGCACAAACCAGCGATGTCCAGATGAACTCGAAAGCTTAATGCGACCAAAACCGCGGTTTCCATCTACTCAGACCGATAGGCCAACAAGCTCATCATGCTGCAACTTCGTAATCCAGAGCCTTTGGCGAAATTCGCCACCGCGCTTCCCACAGCGATATCGCCACGCGATCTCCTGGCGTCGCTTACGAGTCTGGCGCGAAGGCGCTTTGGTATCATCGTTCTGATATTTTCCGTCAGCGTGCTGTGTGGTGCCGTTTATCTCTATGCCGCGGCACCAAAGTTTTTTGCGCAGGCGTCGATTCTTATCGATACGAGAAAAAGCCAGCTGTTCCAGCAGCAGCCCGTCGTCGCCGATTCCACAGTCGACTCGGCGGCCGTCGACAGCCAGATCGAGGTGCTGAAGTCGGAGGCCATCGCTGCCGCCGTCGTCAAGCAACTTCATTTGACCAGCGATCCGGAATTCGTGGGATCGAAACGAGGTATCCTTGGGTCTATTATTGGGAATCTGACGCGCGCCGCGCCGCCGTCTGAAGCCGATCTAGAGCAAAGAGCGGAAGCTGCCTTGCGTGCCGGAATTTCGCCGAAACGGATAGCAACGACCTTCGTGATAGATATCGGCTTTCTGTCGCTCAGCCCGGATCGCGCCGCGCAAGTCGCAAATGCTGCCGCGGACGCCTATATCGATGACCAGCTCGAGGCCAAGTATCGGGTCACGCGGAGAGCCGGCGTCTGGCTGCAGGAAAGAATCCAGGAGCTGCAACAGGAGGCGTCAACGGCAGAAAAAGCCGTGCTTGATTTCAAGAAAGCAAATAACATCGTCGACACCGGTGGTCGTCTGATCGGCGAACAGCAGCTTGCGGAACTGAACAGCCAGATCGTTCTCGCGCGCGCGTCAACGGCCGAAGCTAAGGCGCGCCTCGATCGCATCAGCGACATTACCAAGAATGGCCTTTCCAATCTCGACAGCGTCATTAAGTCGCCGGATCCTGCGGTCGCGGATTCGCTTCGTAGTGATGTTATTAGCAAACTGCGGAGCGCATACCTAGATGCCGCGAGCCAGGAGGCAATTTTTTCAGGGCGTCTTGGTCCGAACCACCTCGTTGTCGTCAATCTCCGTAATCAAATGTCCGAATACCGCAAGTCGATTTTCGACGAGCTGAAACGGATCGAGGAGACGTTCAAGAGCGACTATCAAATTGCGCTTGCGCGTGAGCGGAGCATCCAGAAAAGTCTTGCGGAAACGGTCGCGCAGAGCCAAAACACAAATCAGGCCCAGATTTCGCTCAAGGATCTCGACAGCAAGGCCCAGACCTATCGGGCGATCCATGATTCCTTTGTGCAAAAGTACATGGAGTCGCTCCAGCAGGAGTCCTTCCCCTATACGGAAGCACGCGTGCTCAGCCACGCTACGCCGCCGCGAATAAAGAGTCAGCCCAATTCCATTTTGGTGATGACGTTGGCTTCCGCGAGCGGATTAATGCTTGCCTTCGGTGTCGCGCTTCTGATCGATATTTCGGAAAGCGGCTTTCGAACCAGTGACCAGATTGAAGATGAGCTGCGGACCAGCTGCTTGGCGGTTGTTCCCCGGATCAAGGTTGACGTAGATCCGTCGCCAGGCGCGGATAAGCCAAGCCGGAATGTTTTGCGGCAGATTGACAGAAGCGGCGTCTTGTTCAGCGTAATCGGATCGCCATTTTCGCGCTTTGCAGAGGCGTTTCGAACGATCAAGGTCAGCATTGATCTGCTTTCGCTTTCCAAACCTATCAAGGTCGTCGGCATTACGTCGACACTTCCGAATGAAGGAAAGTCCACGATATCTGCGAACCTGGCGCGGCTGATAGCTCATGCGGGCGGAACGGCGATATTGCTGGATTGCGATCTCCGGAACCCTTCGCTTACTCGCTCGCTTGCGCCGGGTGCAGAGCTCGGATTGCTGGATGTCCTTTCGGGGAAAAGATTGTTGACAGACGTTATCTGGACTGACTCCACGACGTCGCTGGCGTTTTTGCCAATGGTTGCAAAGACGCGTCTGTCGCATACAAACGAAATATTGGCCTCCGCCGGTATGAAGAAGCTGATCGATCTCCTGCGCGAGGTCTATGACTATGTTCTGATCGACCTTCCGCCTCTTACCCCGGTGGTCGACGTCCGATCCACCAATCAAATCGTCGATTCGTATCTCTTTGTCGTCGAATGGAGACAAACAAGTGTCGAGACCGTGGAGCGCGCGCTTTCGTCGGCGCCGTTGGTATATGGCAATCTGATGGGAGTCGTTTTAAACAAGGCTGACCTAGAAGTGATGCGCAACTATTCGCGCAACGCGCAAGAGAACCACAAGAATAGCTATTATGAACGGTATGGGTTCGAGGATTGAGTATCCAAGCGCGGCGTCAGCTTTATCAGAGACTGCTCATCACGACCGAAGGACAGATGTGGTCTGGACCCAGATGACTTGCTCGATAGCATTCCTCGGGGACGTCGGAGCCGCCTCTTAGCTGCTGTGTTTGCTGTTCGCGCGAATTGCCAGGACCCAGGACAAGGTAAATGGTAGAAGGCTCAAATAAGAATAATTTTGACGTTCTCCGGTTAGTCGCCGCGACAACTGTAATTGTTTCGCATGCTTATTTGCTGGATGGTCGGACTGATCCCTACCTTTGGCTTACTGGTATTTCGCCGGGATGGTCGGCGGTCGTGATGTTCTTTGCGATCAGCGGATTTCTGATCGCGCAGTCTCTTCAGCGCAGGAATTTACCGGAGTTCCTATTAGCCCGCGCACTGAGGATATTTCCTGGGCTCGCGGTCTGTGTAGCGGTTACGGCCCTTGCGCTTGCGCCGCTATCGAATCTTTCTTTGGGGGAATATTTCGCGAGCATAGAAACGGTCAAATTCGTGCTCGGAAATGCGACCCTACTGTCGACCCAGTACTTGCTGCCTGGAGTCTTTTCTGATCACCGGATTACTCAAGCTAACGGTTCAATTTGGACCTTACGATACGAAATTGCATGCTATATCATGCTGGCGACAATATCCATCGCTACGACATCGCGACCGGCGTGGCGCAAAGTTGCTCTTGCTCTTGTTTTGATCGCCGGCGTATTCGTGCCGGCGGTGCCGTTGCTGACGCATCGTTCGGTTTCTGTTCAAGTCTTGAATTTGACAGAGCTATTTATGCCATTTCTTGTCGGCAGTTGGGTATTCTGGAGCAACAAGCGTGTTACGGCTTTTCATTTCGTGGCAAGCCTATTAGCTTCGATGCTATTGAGCCGCACGCCTTTCTACGAACCGGCAACGACCCTTACCGTCGCAATATTTACGCTGTGGATTGCACTAACGCCCTTCCAGGTTCTCGCGTTTGCGCGAAATAGACCCGATTATTCGTACGGTATCTATATCTACGCCTATCCTATTCAGCAGATCATTTTGGAAAGCTTTCCTACTCTCCACCCACTGGCGAAGGCATCTATTGCCTTCCTCGTCGTACTTGTTCCAGCCGGTCTTTCTTGGCACTTTGTGGAAAAGCCGTGTTTGTCGTTCAAGAAGAGGTGGCGATCGCATTCGAATTCAGCAACCGCGAAAGCCGGTGTAAGCCACGAGCTGCAATCAGGCGGGATACGAATAACTCGTGTTTTGAATCAAGGTTCCGACGGCTGAGAAGCCCCGAAGGGAGAAGACTAACTTGCCGCTGGTCCTCGGTTCTGATCCAGGCTTAATCTGTTGCGGCTATTTTGACCTGTTTCTTCCAAATGGCGCTAAGATCTAAGCGTTCTGGAGGGTGACCGTGGAACGCCACCGCTTACCCATTAACTCCTGTTCGCTCGCTGTACCATCCGGTCGAATGCTGCGCATGAAGATAGCGGGGCTGGACTAATCGCCGGGTTCGCGAAGAGCGCGGCTAGGATTTGCGACAACAAAATCCTGAGCCAGCGGATCAGGCGGCGGAAGTTGTAGCCGACGGCGGCGAGGACGGGATTGCTGGCGTCGCCGTGCCGGAACCAGAGATAGTTGCGGCCCATGCGGTGCTCGGCTTTTAGATGGCCGATGACGGGCTCGACGGCGGCCCTGCGGCGCAATTCGCGCTTGATCTTGGGCGTCACCCCTCGCTTTTGCCCCGAGATGAAGACGCTGAACTTGTAGTCGGGCGGCGCATTGTGGCCGCGATATCCCTTGTCGGCGAGGATGCGCGCGATGGTGTTGCCGACCAGCGCCTCCATGTCCGGGATCACGGTTCCCAAGGTGTGGCCATCATAGGGATTGCCGGGCAGCGCCTTCACATGGGTGACGAACTGGCCGCCCTTGACGTGGCCGATCGTGGTGGCGACGGAGACCTTGACGGCGAACTCGTAAGGTCGATCGGTCTTGCCTTTGCCGATGCATTCGACTTCCGGCGCATGCAGCGAATAGAGCTTCGGCCCGCGTGACGTTGCTGCTGCTCGCGCACGCGCCGCGCCAGTAATAGCAACCTGGCGAAGGCAGCTTCAAGCCCACCTTTGCCATCGATCTTGCGGCCGATGTCGCGGATGACGCGGCCGAGATAGGTGCGCAGCTTCTTCAGCATTCGGTTGGCGCGCTTGAACTGTTTGGCATGGGCATAGCGTTGATGCTGGATCAGGGCGAACTTGCCCACCCTCGCATAGGACTGGCGCAAATCCACCCCATGGCGCTGCGCC
>JAJYAH010000961.1 GCA_021779635.1 Pseudomonadota bacterium
ATGATTTTAGCCGTAGAACTACGGGCATTCCACCGCCCTTCGACTCACATTTGTTAAGGATGGCGCCTTCGGCATTTCATTAGGATAAAGCTCCGGGGACTGCCGTTTCATTTCGGATTTATTGCAAACCCGGGGGCCGCTGGATTACCGGCGGCCTTTGCTTTCGGGGCGCGGCAGGAATGGTGTTGTGAGAACTGTCGCCAGTCGCTTGAGGCGCAATTCAGACCGAAGCCCTGGCGGCCGGTGAAGCCCTCATTTCACGACACCTTCTCAAGCACCACGCATTTCGCGACGTTAGCGGCGGCATGGATGCGCATGACCGTAATCGAGGGCGACGAACGGGCACGCCAGCAAAAGCGCGCCTATTTTGAGCGCGAGTCAGCTGCTGGGCGGCCTTGACTGAGCTGACGTTTCAGAGCGTCCAGCCTCTGCCGCAGCTTGCCCTCATCCTTGAGCGCATCGGAACGACCAGCGAGATCGGTAGCGAGGAAATCAACTCCGCGGGTCCAATCGCGAGCGAGAGGCCAGGAGGCCAACGCCCCGTCTCGTCTGGGGTGGCGAATAACGAGACGGGGCTGACCCGCCGGGTATCACGGCGATGAGACCCTACGTTGGGTCATAGATCGCTGCCGATTCGTGGCAAGTTGAAGGCGAAGCTGGTTGCGCTCCGCGTTTAGTTCAGCGCAGATCGCAATCAGAATAATGCAGGGCTGAGATCCAATCCGTAAGTGGCGCGCAGAACAACAACGAACAGGCCGACGAACACACCGGCCCCGCAGATCAGCGCCGACCATTTCAGAGTTTCAGTTCCGAGGTTCGCAGCAATCGGCCAACGGGATATTGATTGAACGAGAGCAGTCATTTCGATCTCCTATGTGAGGCAAGTGACGATTGCTAAGATTAGGTTCGTACCGAGATCCTCCGAGAAAAAGGTCATCAGAATTCCGGCACCTGCAGCGAGGGCGATCAATTTGAGAGCGATCATGGGCCAGATCTCCTTTGATCTATTCATCCGACCATAGAACCGGCCTCTTTCCGGATGATGTCGCCGGACCGAGGAATTGGTTTCAGGAGTGTTTCGCTCACGGCCGCGTGTTGCCACGGCTTGGCGGCCGAGGCGGCGGCGATCTATCATCATCGTCGCCGGTTCTTTAGGAACCTTGCAGCCTGCCGGCTCTTGTGACCAAAACCGGAGAGGAGCCAATGAGCGACGACCCGGATTTTCCGAAGGCTAACCACGCACTCCAGGTGCTGCGCCAAGCCCGCTTGTCACGAACTGAAGCCGCGGCGACAATGCTCGCGGACCTAATTTATGAAACTGCGAGTGTGGGCGACCGGTCCCCTGAAATAGAAGACGCTCGCCAGGCCGCATGGGATGCGATCTCCGAGCTGGCAAAAACCCTTAAAGACGAAGGTTTTGCCTCGCCAGCGCTTTGGAAGGGCGCGCTTGGAGCGACAGAAACCTGGATAGAGCTGCTGGACTGACGGCTCAGACTCGAGTGATCAGAGCCGGTCTGTATTTTTGACAGGAACTCCAATTTAGCGTCTTCGATTTCTTCTGTCCGGGTCTTCCAATCGAACAGCGCGAATGACCATGGACTAGCTCATTTGCATTTGTCCCCGTCGTCCAATTATATCTCAGCAGATCAGCCACCCTTGAAGCCAAAGGCGCGGCTAAGGTAAAATAGCGCCTCGAATGCCCCCCGAAGCCGACATACAATGAGCAGTTCAATTCATTGACACCATATTGGCGACAACTTTGGTGGTGCCGGGCCGGTCAGGAAGGCGATGACTCGGATCGACAAAAAGTGCCAAGCGCACCGGGCCCAATCTATAGCCACTTTCGCGCTAATGAATCGCCGCATACAGGATTTTGTCCTGCGTCGCGTCGGCGGCATTGAACTCGGCCACGATGCGCCCGGTGCGAGCCACCAGGATGCGGTCAGAGACTGCGAGAATTTCAGGCAAGTAGGACGAGATCACCACAACCGCCTTGCCCTCGTCGGCGAGGCGGCGAATTTCGGCATGGATATGCGGAATGGTGCCGACGTCGACGCCGCGAGTCGGTTCGTCGAAGATGATGATGGAAGGATCCTGCACCAGCGTCTTAGCGAGCACTACCTTCTGCTGGTTCCCGCCCGAGAGCTCAATGATCCGCGCTTTGCGCTGGAGCGCATTGATCTTCAGCCGCTCGACCCAGTAATTGGCGAGTTTGCTGCGGCGCGCGCGTGACAACAGAAAACTCCAGCCGGCCCTTGTGGCGAGATTGCCAATATACACGTTATCGTCAACCGCCATCGTCTCAAAGAAGCCGTTGGCTTTGCGGTCCTCGGTGATGTAGGCGATGCCATCATTGATCGCCTGTCGGGGCACCCTGTAACGAATTGGCTTGCCACGCAGGCGGATAGTACCGCCGTTGATCAGATTGCGTTTCAGCGCGCCATAGATGACCTTGGCGATCTCAGTGCGGCCGGAGCCGATCAGCCCAGCAATGCCGACGACCTCGCCGGCATAGAACGAGAATGACATGTTCTTGACCGCCATGCCCA
>JAJYAH010000168.1 GCA_021779635.1 Pseudomonadota bacterium
CTGCGGTTCAGCGGGCCAAAATTCATCGGCATCGTGGGGGCACCGGGCGTTTCGGGACCGAAGCCAATTCCCAGAAGAATGACGTCCCGCTCGTCGCCCTGCACGGTTTCGAGGTTCTTGACGATCATCGGTTCCGACGCGTCGTCCGCAAAGAATGGTTCTAATTCGGGAAAGCGCCTGCGTTCAGCATCGAGCAAATCTTCGATCAGCTTCTGCTGCTCGGCGTTCAAGGTGATGATCCCTAGGCTGAGGGGTTTGCCCTTTTCGTCGCGGAATCCGGGATCACGCAAACGCCGAACCGCTTCGGCCACCATCGCTTGCGCTTCTGCCTGATTGGTCCGGGTCCGGCCCCGCGCCCAGGCACCTTCGACGGGCACCAGGGTTACCGCGCTCTCCCGCGTTACCGGCGCTGGAAACGTGATCAAATCGCCGTCGTAATAGGTGTGGTTGGAGAAGGCAATCAGGCTTTCGTGCCGGCTGCGATAGTGCCAGGTGAGCCGATGCTGTGGCAGCCTCGCGCCCAAGCACTCTTCCAAAATGCTTTCCATATCGGGTTCGATATCGCTGTCGTCGCTGTTCTCACCCGCGCTGCGGTCGAAGAAACTGGTGGGCGGCATCTGCTTCGGGTCACCGGCGACAATGGCCTGGCGGCCACGCGCGATGGCGCCAACCGCGTCCCAAGGCGTGATCTGTGACGCCTCGTCGAAGATTACGAGGTCAAACAAGGCGGCCTCAGGCGGCAAATACTGCGCCACCGACAAGGGGCTCATCAGGAGGCATGGGGAAAGCGTCGTGAGGGCCTGTCCCATCTCCGCCACCAGCTGGCGCACCGGCTTGTGGCGGCGTTGCAGCTTGAGCTGATGCGCTAGCGTGCCGAAGCCCGGGGACTGGTCGCGGGACTCCTTGGCCGGCACATCCTGCAGAATCCGCGCGCGGATGTATTCGCGCGTCAAGCGCGCGTATTCGTCGTCGAGTTCGCGGAAGCGCACAATCGCATCATCTTGCTCCCTCCGGTTGAACTCGCGCAGTACCGGTTCGGCATCGATGCCGCTGGCGGCGAACCAGCGTGCGTATGCGACTTCAAAGGCAGGTTCCGCCTCTTCCGCCGTCAGGCTGCCGTCTTCCAGGCAGGAGACCAGCGCTTCCAAACCCGCATCGCAAGCCGAACGCCGGGCGCGTTGCCAGCTGCACCAGGTATTAAGCTGCGCCGCATCGCGCCGCAGCACAGCACAGAGGCGATCGAGCGCCATAAGCGCGCCCTCCTCTTCTATCGGCAACGCGCCCGCCGCCAGAGCCCCAAAGTGCTCGAGCGCCTCGCGGAACGCGCTATGGGCCTCGTAATAGGCGCCAGCCGCGCGCCCCAGCGGCGCATCAGAGGCCAATGTATCGGCACCGCCACCACAAACGCCCTGCATGGCGGTCCTTAATTGCGCCAACTGTTCCGCATTAGCAGCTGCCCGACCGATGGCGGCTCGCAAGGAATCGGCGGTGCAAAGCACTTCGGAAACGGCATCTACATTGCTGGCGACGCCGGACCAATGGGGCACACGGAAGGCCAATTCTCCGAGCTTGTTGAGCCGGTCCAGACGGCCGCGCAAGCAGTCAAGCAGCGGCAGATCGTTGGCTGGATCCGCTTTGACGGGAGCGGGGCGCAATGCTCTGGCCACCGCCGCCTTCTTGATCAGCGACATCGGCCAGAACGCCGCGGTAGCGGCCTGCCAGCGCTGACGAAGCGCCGCAAGGTCGAGCTGCCGCACGGTCTCGGCTGGATAATCTGCAGACAGCCTGGCCGCCTCGCGACTATAGCCTTCGATTTCGTGCAAGCCGTCGCGCGCGCTATCCAGCACAGCCGCTGCGTCGGGCGCAAAAGCAAAGCTGAAATCCTGTGACCCGACGCGGCGGAGGCTTGCTGCTAGATCGGCGAGTGCAGCGAGGGCTGTAAGCGTGTCGGGCAGATGCGGAACCGATAGACTTTCCAGGAAAGCCCGGCGAGCCTTGCCGAGCAGGGCAATGGCACTGGACAGCGCGACGGCGGCACCGGTTAGGTCGCCTTGCCAGCGGTTGGACCACTCGCTATGACCAACCGCGGCGAAGGCGGGATCGACGCCTTGCGGCCAGGTCAGAGCAAGCCGATGTGCCGCCTCCCGCAGTGCCGCCATCTGCGCTTCATCGTGTTCGATAGAGGTGGGCCAATCGAAGCGCAAAGGCCAGTTCTGGCCGTCGCGCACGGCCAACCCGATGGCGGCGTGAAGCGTCATGCCGTTCGGCCGGCGGCGATGAAGCACTTCGACATAGCGGTTCAGCATGTCGCGGCGCGCTTTCAGCTCAGCCGCCTTCAGCGCCCAGGCCGCGGCCGGCGAAGCGCCGCTTGCGGTCCAGGCGCTGTCGAGCTGCGCTAAAACGTCTTGCTTCGCCGCCTTGTTGGAATGCAATTCGAGGCAGAACGGGCCCAGGCCGTTGTCCTTGAGCCGGCGGTAAACAACGTCGAGCGCAGCGCGCTTCTCGGCAACGAACAGCACCTTACGCCCCAAAGCGAGGTTGTGCGCGATGATGTTGGCGATCGTCTGCGACTTGCCTGTACCAGGCGGGCCATCGAGCACGAAATCGAAGCCCTTTGCAGACGCCACGACGGCCGACAATTGAGAGGAGTCCGCCGGCAAAGGCGCGAACAGCCCGGCCGGGTCGATCTCGCGGTCCAGCGCTTCCGGCTTGGGCATGTCATGGTGGAGGGCATAGGATTCGCGTGGCGAGTCCAGCAGGTGACGAACCACCGGATTGGCCTTCAAGGCCTCCGTGCGATCGACGAGATCCTTCCACATCAGATATTTCGCAAACGAAAAGGTGCCCAGCATCACCTCTTCGCTAACTTCGAAGCCGGGCGTGTCGCGCACCGCGTGCCGCACCATATTCCAAATCGCTCGCACATCGACTCCGGATTCATCCCCAGGGAGCTCGCCGCGAGCCAATTCCGGTATGTCGAGCTCGAAATCCTGCCGCAGCATCTGCAGCAGCGTGAGATTGAAGCGGGTTTCATCTTCATGGTGCGACAGGCGCACGCCGGCACGGACGCTGCGGCGGTCGAGCTTGGCGGGCAACAGAATGAGCGGCGCGCGATAGATACGGCTATCGTTCGACGATTTGCGCCAGTTCAGGAAGCCGAGCGCGAGGAACAAGGTGTTAGCACCGCCTTCCGCAAAATCGGATCGCGCTTTGCGATAGAGTTCGATCAATTGCGCTTCAAGCCTATCGCGCGACAGCGGCGACAGTAACTCCTCGCGTTCTAGCGCGGCTTTGGCGTATTGCTCGTCTAGTGCATCGCCTGTGCGGCTCTGGTGCAAGTGTGCATCGCGACCAGCGCTGCCTTCTAGCTGTGGTGCGCTAACGATCTTGAAGCTCTTGCCTCCCGCGAGGAGGTCCTCCAGCCCTGCTGGATCGCTGCAGATGAGCGAGAGCGCCGACTGGCCTGGTCTCACATGCAGCAGACGATTGCGCACGGTCAGATCTAACAGCTTGCGCTGCCAGCGGTCCAGCCGGCCCTCCGGCGTTGCCGGCGCCATCTCCGGTTCGGCGAGATCGAAGTCCGGCAGCATTGGCGCCAGCTCGAACGGTTCGCCGGCAGGATCATCGGAGTCGACAAGTGTGCTGGAATCCGCCGCTCGGTCCTGGAGCAAGGCCAGTGGCCGCAGCTTCTGCATCCTCGCCCGAAAGATGTCCAAGGCCAGCACGAACTCGGATTCGCGCTCCTCGGCGATGCGCCGCGCGCCCTCGGCGATCGCCTTCGAAAATCCGGGCCGGGCGCGTGATGCCACCATTGTGGTTTCGAAGACTATGAGTTCATCAAGCGCGATCCGCTTGCGCAGCATTGCTGCCTCTTCCACCAGTACAGTGGCGAACTCCTGCGGTTGCAGCCATACGCCTACTAGGGCATGCCCTTTGGTCAGGACGAGAATGGGGCGAAGCCCGGCCTGTTCGAAGCTGGCGGCGAACAAGACGGCGGCGTCGAGACAGGTGGCCAGCTTGGATTCGAGAACCTGCGACGGGGTTCGAATCTTCTGACCTTGCTCCTCGAAGCTGGCCGGCGGTTCGGTATAGGTCAGCTGCAAGCCCAGCACGGCCGACCAGACCGCCGACGCCAGTTCGTATACCCGGCTGCGCGATCCGGATTGGTAGCCGTCGATCCCGTCGGGCTTGCCGGCGCGTGAGAGAATCTGGGAGGCGCTGCGCAGAAGGCTTGCAATGGCCGGATCATTAGGTTGCACGAATGCCGCCAGCAGCTCCGGCATAGCGCCGGCCCCGCCCCATTCATTGAAGGCGAGAAGGTCGGCATGGAATGCCCGTTCGGCGATGGCCGCCCCATCCTTGTTGCGCAGCCGCAAGCGAATGTCTGCCCGCACCGCCTCCCTCAGCGACAGGAGTAAGCTGGCGTTCAACGACAGGTCGCGATCGGACGGTCGAATGGCGGCCCCTCGGTTAAGCCTCTCCAGGGACCAGCTGCGACTCGCGAAGACCGGCGGGTCTGCTTCGATCTCGAGCCGCAGGTTTTCGAAACTTTCCCTGCTCTCATTGCTCACCGCCAAGTCGCGAAGAATCGGAACATCGTTCTGGTGTGTGGCAAAGCTGATCTTCGGGGCGATAGTCGCGCTTAGTTCGACCCCGGACAGAGGCAGCTGAGCTTCTCCATCGCACGGACCCTGCGACCCACCGATACTTGTCGAGCTCACGCTGCCCCCTGCCCCTACGCTTTTCGGTTGCAGCAATTTCTGCTACGAGCCTCGTTCATGTCAAACTTTCGATTTCTCCATGCGGCCGATATTCATCTCGACAGCCCCATGTACGGCATCGCCCGCTACGAAGGGGTTCCGGTGGATCGATTGCGAGCCGCCACCCGCAGGGCCTTCGATAACCTCATCGCATCGGCCATCGAGCGGCGCGTCGATTTCATGGTCCTCGCTGGCGATCTGTTCGACGGCGATTGGAAGGATATGAGCACGGGGCTTTATTTCGCCCGCAGCCTCGGCAGGCTCTCGGCCGCAAACATTCCGGTATACATCGTTAAGGGTAATCACGACGCCGCAAGCATCGTCAGCCGCGAGTTACCGCTGCCGGAAAACGCGTTCGTCTTCGACCACCGCAGGCCACAAACGTTCGAGA
Organism: Pseudomonadota bacterium; assembly: GCA_021779635.1. The sequence goes on from JAJYAH010000168.1 coordinate 5,152, forward strand.
TCGAACATCTGGGCGTCGCGCTGCATGGACAAAGCTTTCCCAAGCCGCAGGTGAGCGACGATCTGGCCATCGCCTATCCCCCTGCCGCCCACGGCAGGTTTAATATTGGCGTGCTGCACACCGCCCTCACAGGTCATCCGCCACATGCCGATTATGCGCCCTGTTCGCCGGACGAATTGACTGCCAAGGGTTACGATTACTGGGCGCTCGGCCACGTGCACGATCACGCCGTGGTGCGCACGGCACCGCATATCGTCTACCCGGGCAATCTTCAGGGCCGCAACATCCGCGAAACCGGCGCCAAGGGCGCCGTCTTGGTCGAGGTCGAAGACGGCGCAATCTGCGGCATGGAGCATATCGCCCTCGATGTGTTGCGCTGGGCGGATTGCCGCGCCGATTGCAGCGGTGCGCAGTCGCTGGATGAGGTGCTGGAGCGTGCCCGCCGGGCCTTGAGCGAGGCCCATGTAAATGGCGCGGGCGGATTGCCGCTGATCGCACGGCTGCGACTGTGCGGCGAGACGCAGACGCATGGTTTGTTGCAGGACCGCACCGGGCAGCTGCGCTACGAGATGCGTGCATTGGCGGCGCATATCGATGCCGAGTTCTGGCTCGAGAAGGTGACGCTGGAAACGGTGCTTCCGCGACAAAGCCGGCCGGTCGGCGGTGAGGAATTCGCGACGCTGCTGAGCGAAGCAGCGCATAGCGAGGATTTGCGGCAGAGCATAGCCGACGACATGCGCGGCTTCCTTGCCGGTTTTCCGGCCGACCAGGCCGATCTTGCCGGCGAGTTTCTGGCGGCCGCACACCAGAACGACTTTGCCCGTTTGCAGGAGGACGCGGCCGCTTCGTTGCGTGCGCGGATCGCCGGGGAGAGCGGCTGATGCGCTTCCGCGAATTGGAACTTGTGCGTTACGCGCGCTTCGAGGACTGCCGGTTGCGCTTTCGAGAGGGCGCGCCCGACCTTCACGTGATCTTCGGCGCCAACGAGGCCGGAAAATCTACGACGCTAGCCGCCATCTCAGACTTGCTGTTCGGATTTCCGGCGCGGACGGATTACGCTTTCCGCTTCGCCATGCCGCTACTGCGCGTCGGCGCCGTGCTCGAAGAAGAAGGCCTTAGCTTTGCGTTCCGTCGCAAGAAGGGCAACAAGGACACCGTGCTCGGGGTGGACGACAAGCCCATCGACGAGCAGCCCCTGACGGCGATGCTGCACGGACAGGAGCGGGATGTCTTCCGGCTGAGTTGGAGCTTAGATCATCTTCGCCTGCGCGAAGGCGGAAAGGCGATCGTCGATGCTGGCAACGACCTCAGCCGCACCCTGTTCGCCGCCGGCCAGGGTCTGGGCGATGTCGCCGAGCTGTTGTCGGCGCTCGAAAAGGAGGCCGACGCGATCTGGGGACCCCGCGCTTCGGACAAGCGGGCTTACACCCGCGCCGACCGTGCCTATACCGAAGCCAAGCGGCAGCTGCGCGAAACGCAACTGCGTCCTGGCGATTGGAAGGCCGCCAAGACCACTATGGAAACCGCGGACCGCGAACTCGCGGAACTCGAAGAGCGGCGCAATGCGGCGCTCAAGGAGCTGAGGCGGATTGAGCGGCTGCGCCGCGTCTTGGGCCCCGTCCGTGAGCGCGAAGCGCTGCGCATGGACCTTGAGCGGATGGACGCCGTGCTGCTGCCACCCTCCCTCGAAGCCGACGCCGCCAAGGCATTGGAGGAAGCGGGAGAGGCCGAACGAAAGCGTGCCACGGCCTTGGACATGCTCAACGAGCGGGAGCAGCGGCTGGCGGAATTGCAGATCGACGGGGCAGTGCTGGCAACCCGCGAGCAGATCGAGGAGCTACCCGGCGTGCGCGGCGCCATCGACAAAGCACTCGACGATCTGGACCGCCTAAAGGTGCGGCTGGAGGCGAGCCGCAACCGCATCGCTGCCATTCGCGCCGATCTCGGACTGGGCGATGCCGCGGGACCGAACGCCAAAGCGCTCCCCTCGCGCCTGGCGGTCGAAGAATTGCGCAGCCTGATGGCCGAAAGCATCCAGCTCGAGGCCGGTTTGCAGGGGCTGAAAACCTCAGCGGCGCAAGGACAGCAGCGGCGCGAACGTTATGCTGCCGATCTCGCAGCGCTCGATTCCCCGGGAGAACTGGACGGGCTCGCCGCCGCGGTGAAGGCGGCGGAGCGCTTGGGCGAGATCGACGAAATGGCTGCGCGGCAAGCGCGGCAGGTGGAGACGGCGCGGCGGGACTACGACCTGGCTCTCGAACGGCTCAAGCCCTGGAGCGGCGATGGGGAAGCCCTTGTCCGGCTGATCGTGCCCGCGGACGGGACCATCGATGCCGCGCGCGCGGCTGCCGGTCGCGCACTGGACGCCGAGCAACAGGCCGCGCGCGAGGCGGCGGATTTGGTCGAGGAACGCGAGCGGCTGGATCTGCAGCGGCGCGACTTGTCCGAGGCGGGACAGGCGGTATCGGCCGAAGCCCTCGAGGCCGCCCGCCAGGCGCGGGACGCGGACTGGCAAAGGCTGAAAGCCCGCATCGCCGCGCCCGAGCCGGTTCCGACATCCGATACGGGGCCCTTCGAAGCCGCCATGAAGAATGCCGATGTGCTGGCCGATCACCGCTTCGCCTCTGCCAAAGAGTCGGCGCAACTGTCGCAGATCGAAGCGCAGCAGCATCAAATCTTGCTGCGCATCTCTCAAGCCGAGGACCGGCGCGAAGCGGCAAGCCGCAGCCGCAACACCGCGCAACAGGAATGGCAGGCGACGCTGGCCTCGCTGGCGCTGCCGGCGCTGGAGCCTGTGGTGCTGCGTGACTGGCTTCAGCGCCGCGACGCCGCCCTGGAACGCTGGGATGCGGCGCAGCGAGCACAAGATGAGCTACGCATGACGCAGGAGGGCCGCGCCGGCGCCGCCCACACTCTGCGCGCCATCCTCGGCCTGGAGGCTGCAGGCAAAGGCGATGCGCTGGCGCCACTGCTGGAGCAGGCTCGGAGCGAACTGCAGCAGGCCGAGGAAATCCGGCGGCAGAGGGAGAGCCTGACGCAGAAGCTTGCCGAGGCCGATGAGCAATTGCTGGGGGTCCACCAGCAATTGACGGGGCAACAGGCGCAGGTTTCCGCCTGGCGCAGCCGCTGGGACGTTGCGGTGGCGCAGACCGGCCTCGCCTTTCCGCCCGAAGGCGGAGAAGCGCGACTTGGTATCTTGGAAGAGCTACGCAGCGAAACCGCGGCTTCGGCGGAATTGCAGCACCGCATCGACACCATTTCCGACGACGCGGCGGGGTTCGAAGCGCGTCTCACCGAATTGGCGCAGCGCCTCGGCGAGGCCATCCAGGACCGGCGCGGCGGCGAAATCCTCGAAGCGCTGCGCGCCCGGCTGGATGCCGCTAAGGCCGCAAATGCCAAACAGACCGCCTGGAAGCAGGAAGCGGAAGAATATGCGCTCGCCGCGCGCGAAGCCGAGAGCCGGTTGCAGGCCAGCGAAGCGGCGCTGGCCGAATTGCGCCGCATCGCGGGCGCGCAGGATCGCGTGTCAGCGGCAGAGGCGCTGGAGGCTTCGCGGCGGCGCCGGTCGCTCGAGCGCCGGCTGCACGAATTGGAGGTTCAGATCGCACAGCTGAGCGACGGGCTGGCGCTCGACGACCTGATCGGCCCCTGCCTCGCCGCCGATCCGGACAGCCTGCCCGGCGAAGCCGAAAAGGTGCAGCGACGGCTCGAGGCGTTGCAGGCCGAAATCCGCGAGATGGCGAGCCGTCAGGCACTGGCCAAGGACAATTTCGTCCGCATGGACTCGGGCGAGCGGGCGCTCCAGGCGTCGGCAGACATGCAGGAGGCCGCTGCCGAAATGGCAGCGCAAGCGGAAGCCTATCTTCTCCGACGCGCCCAGGCACTGACCTTGCGTTGGACAATGGAGCGATATCGCGAGCGCCAACAGAACCCACTTCTGGCACGCGGTTCGGAGCTGTTCAGGGTCCTCACCTGCGGCCGTTATCGGGAGCTAACGATCGATTATGAGCGCTCAGTACCACGCCTGATAGGCTTGTGCGACGATGGCGAGAATGCGGTCGGGATTGAGGCGATGAGCGACGGCACTGTGGACCAGCTGTATCTGGCACTGCGCATCGCCGGGATCGAGCAAGCGCTGAAGGCCGGTGTGCGCCTGCCGTTTCTGGCAGACGACCTCTTTATTAATTTCGACGACGACCGGGCACGCGCCGGATTGGAAGTGCTTGCTGAGCTCGCACGCTCTACCCAAGTGTTAATTTTCACCCACCATGCACACCTGCTTTCCCTGGCGCGCAGCGTGGTTGGGGAAGCTAATCTGTCTGTTTGCGAACTTCCTTAGGCGGCGATCTGACTACCGTTGACGCAGGAGTAATAGCATTATCGTCGGGTCTACATGGTGCTGCAACGCCTTCACGAGCGTGAGCCCGGTTCAGCCTGGAGCCTAAGGGCACTCAGGGCAGGTTTTGACAGGGTGTCAGGATTTAACGCCTGATCGCGGCCTAAATAGCTCCGACACTGCTACTTCCGTTCGGTTGACCGGTTGCCACCAGAACCTTCCGCAGGTTTATCGACGACCACCGCTGTCGATTGGCATGCCGCCGCATGTCTTGTACCCGCGCGGATCGGCAAGTGAAATCCAAGGCGATTCGGGAGGCTGAGGAAGTTTATCCGAGTGCGTCCGCGCGCTGATCGGCGTCGGACTCCCAACGTTTCGCGCGGATGGATCAATGGGTAAGTGGGCTACTTCTCGGCCGGGAACCCCTTTTTGGATCAACATTCACGGCACATCACTCATAGGAACATCTTGCATGCGCGCCCCTCACCATCTCCTGCTCATGTGTTCCACCATCCTGATGTACTACGGTCAGAATTCAGAGGAGTTAGAATTACTGAACCAGACGAGCGCATGGGAGGTGGAGTCTACCTGATCGTCGTATTTCCCGTTTGGGAAGATCGTCAGTTCGTCCAGGTAGTTCTCAAGCCACGCGATTGCACCAAAACATAAGCGGCGAAGTAGCATTCGGAGATCTAAAGCGGCACAGCAAATCGATGCGTTCACGGAGTCGCGTTCCGCCGGGGAGAGAGCCATCTCTAGACAACTTCGGAGCTCGTTCCGGCGAATGATGGTCGGAGCGTTCTATCACTGGACAATGTTTCGAAGAATGCCAGAGACTGGCCCTACAAGCGCCAGCTATAGACTGGATCTCGTCGAGAGTGGGGTGCAAAGGATCGTCAAAGGCCGCATGTTTCGCAACGCCCAAGGTGGGCGCAAGATGGCGCGCCTCGAAGAGTACGCGACGGACTTTCTACAGCTTCTTGAGGGCTCTACAAAGCTCTTTCCCGAGCAGGTCCAGAGGAGAGGGTTCAAGGAAACCGTCGAACGTTACTGGAAAGAGAGTTTCACGCTGGACGGGAAACGCAGGGCTGGCCCGGAAGGACAACCAGTCCAGGTCAATCCTCCGAAGCTGGCGAGGCTTCTGAAGAAGGACGCCATCGTCTGGAAGCACTATGATCGGTTGGGCGGCTTCTCAAGCGAGTTCGTGGAGCAGATACTTTCGGAGAACGACTCCACCTTGTCCGAGATTGCGTCCGATCTCCTCGGCTCCGAGGCGCTTCATGGTGAACTCCATGAGGGCCTCAAGGACTGCGTTCGCTCGATGTATT
>JAJYAH010000962.1 GCA_021779635.1 Pseudomonadota bacterium
CAGCATGCCCGAGGTGACGTCGAATCCGATCCAGCCCGCGCCCGGCAGGTAGACCTCGGCCCAGGCGTGCAAGTCCGTAAAGTCGTTTTCGACCTCGCGCGGGCCCTCGACCGGATCGATGTCGGGACGCAACTGAATGAGGTAGCCCGAGACGAAACGGGCGGCGAGACCGAGATGCCGCAAGATCTGAATCAGCAGCCACGCCGAGTCGCGGCATGATCCGGCGCCCGAGGCCAGCGTCTGCTCCGGCGTCTGGATGCCCGGCTCCATGCGAATGATGTAGCGAATCTTCCTTTGCAGTTGCGCGTTGAGATCGACCAGAAAGTTGACGGTGCTCGACGCCTCGCGCGGGATGCCGGCGAGATAGGCGGCGAGCAGCGGCCCGGCCTCGTCGGTCGCGAGATAGGGCGCAAGCTCGGTCTTGAGGTCGCCGGTGTAGGCGAACGGAAAACTGTCGGCATAAGGCTCGACGAAAAAATCGAACGGATTGATCACGGTCATCTGCGCCGTGAAGTCGACTTCGATCTTCAGCTCGGTTGCTTTCTCGGGGAAGACAAACCGGGCCAGCCAGTTGCCCTGCGGGTCCTGCTGCCAGTTCACGAAATGGTTGGATGGCGTGACCTTGAGCGAGTAGCTCAGGATCGGGGTGCGCGTGTGCGGCGCCGGCCGCAGGCGAATGGTTTGAGGGCCGAGGTCGATCGGACGGTCGTATTTATAGTGCGTGACGTGATGTAGTGCGACGAAGATCGACACAGACTGAGTGCTCCAGCAGCTTTTTTAAGCAGAACACTGGTTCCGACTGACATCAAGCACTAACAACGGGCAAGCGTTGCCTACGGGAGGGGCGGATGATTGTTCCGCATGGCAGCTCAGGCTTAACGACCGTCGTTGCGAGGAGCAACGCGACGAAGCAACCCAGCTTCCCGCCCCGCAGCGCAATGGATTGCTTCGCTCCGCTCGCAATGACGGGAAAACCGATGGCGTCCGCGAAGATCGTCTACATCGTCGCGCCGAGCACCCAGGGCGCGAATTCGGCGCCGCCGAAATCGAAGCTTTCGCTTTTGGTCGGCTGGCCCGAGGCGGTCTTGAGCATCAGGTCGAAAATGCGCTGGCCGCATTGCTGCACCGTCTCCTCGCCGTCGAGGATGGTGCCGCAATTGACGTCCATGTCGTCTTCCATGCGCCTGAACATCGCCGAGTTGGTGGCAAGCTTGATCGACGGCGCGGGCTTGCAGCCGAACACGCTGCCGCGGCCGGTGGTGAAGCAGACCATGTTGGCGCCGCCCGCCACCTGCCCGGTTGCCGCCACCGGGTCGTAACCGGGCGTGTCCATGAAGACAAAACCCTTTTTGGTGACGGCTTCGGCGTAGTTCACGACGTCGACCAGATTGGTGCTGCCGGCCTTCGCCATCGCGCCGAGTGATTTTTCCAGGATCGTGGTGAGCCCGCCGGCCTTGTTGCCGGGGCTTGGATTGGCATTCATCTCGGCGCCTTCGCGCTCGGTGTATTCCTCCCACCAGCGCATCAGCGCCATCAGTTTTTCGCCGACCTCGCGGCTCACCGCACGGCGCGTCAACAGATGCTCGGCGCCATAGGTTTCCGGGGTCTCCGACAGGATCACGGTGCCGCCATGGCGAACCAGAAGATCGCTGGCAGCCCCCAGCGCCGGATTGGCGGATACGCCCGAATAACCGTCGGAACCGCCGCATTGTAACGCCACCGTCAATTCGCTGGCCGACACCGGTTCGCGCTTGACGTTGTTGGCATCGCTCAGCGCCTCGCGCACAAAGGCAACACCGGCTTCCACGGTCTTGCGGGTGCCGCCGATTTCCTGAATTTCCAGTTCACGCAGACGGCCCGCGAGCTTCTGCTCTTTCATCAGCCCGCCGATCTGGTTGACCTCGCAGCCGAGGCCCAGCACGACCACGGCGGAGAAATTGACATGCCGCGCGTAGCCGCCAAGGGTGCGGCGCAGCAGGGTCAGCGGCTCGTCCTGCGTCATGCCGCAGCCGGTCTTGTGGGTCAGCGCGACCACGCCATCGACATTGGGAAAATCCGCCAGCGGATTGTCATGCGTAAACGGATTCTTCTTGAAGATATCCGCGACCATGCCCGCGACATGCGCGCTGCAGTTCACCGAGGTCAGGATGCCGATATAGTTGCGGGTCGCCACGCGCCCGTCGGGACGGCGGATGCCGTCGAAGGTCGCCGGCAGGTCGAAGTTCGGCGTCGGCGTGACATCGACGCCGAATGCGTAGTCCTTGGCGAAATCGCCCATGCCGCAATTCTGGGTATGGACATGCTGGCCCGGCGCGATCGGCGCTGTCGCAAAACCGATGATCTGGCCGTAGCGGCGGATCGGCTCACCGACCGCGATCGGCCTGATCGCCACCTTGTGACCCGCCGGAATGCGTTCGACGGTGGCGACGCCGTCGGCCACCACCATGCCCACCGGAAGGCTCGATCGCGCGATCAGCACGCCATCATCGGGGTGCAGTCGGATCACTGGTGCTGGGGTCATGGGTGTCTCCTTCTTGATCACCTC
>JAJYAH010000963.1 GCA_021779635.1 Pseudomonadota bacterium
ATGGAATCGGCAGGCGGCGCTGCTAGCCGCCGAGGGCGCCGTGCCCTCCGGTCCCGGGCTGTGGGTGCTCGATCCGCTCGACGGAACCAGCAACTTCGCCGCCGGCCTTCCGGTCTTCGGCCCGTCGCTGGCGCTGCTGCAGGGTGGCCAGATCCGTCTGGGCGTGGTCTACGACGTGATGCGGGACGAACTGTTCAGCGCCACGCTTGGCGGCGGCGCACGATGCAACGGCGCACCACTGGTCGTGCCGGCGACCTCGGTTCCGCTCGCCAAGACCATCGCCTGCGTCGATTTCAAGCGGCTGTCGCAGCCGCTTGCGGCGCGCCTGGCAACCCGGCCTCCCTACGCCTCGCAGCGCTCGATCGGCTCGGTCGCACTCGACTGGTGCTGGGTTGCCGCAGGCCGATTCCATCTCTACCTGCACGGCAGCCAGGGACTCTGGGACTATGCCGCCGGCTACCTCATCCTGGCCGAAGCCGGCGGCCATTCAGCCACGCTTTCGGGAGAGCCGGCTTTTGCCGCCTCGCTCGCCAAGCGCTCGGCGGTCTGCGCCGGCAATGCCGGCCTGTTCGCGCAATGGACCGCCTGGCTCGCGCAACATTGCGAGCCCGACTGATCGCGGCACTGCCGTCATCCCCGCCGCCCCGCCAATCGCGCGGCAGCGTGGGACGCGGTCAGATCAGGAAGTCTTCCTTGCGCTTGCCGCCGTCAACAGCGTTCTGCAGCCAGCGCGGCATTTTCCCGCGGCCAGACCAGGTTTCGTTGGTCTGCGGATGACGGTATTTCGGCGCAACCGTCGTCCCCTTCGCGCTCGATGCAGCGCGGCGGCTTCCCAGATCGGCCAGGGTAATGCCGTATTCGTCCATTTTGGAGCGAATATCGGCGATCACCGCCGCCAGTTCGGCCTTGCGCTGGGTTTCGGCCTGATGCTTGAGGGCCTCGATCTGCGCCTGGAGCTCCTTGTACGTCGCCATGTGTAATCTCCTATGGATGAATCTGATGAACCGGCCGAATCATACATTAGCGCGAAAATAAAAAAACGGCCGCGCTGCGGCGGCCGTTTTTCAGTCGTTGATTCCCGGCGATGTCATTCGATCGCCTTCGTAATATCCTCGACGACCTTCTTGGCATCCCCGAAGACCATCATGGTCTTGTCCATATAAAACAGTTCATTATCCAGTCCGGCGTAGCCCGCGGCCATCGATCGCTTGTTCACGATGACCGTCTTGGCCTTGTATGCCTCGAGAATCGGCATACCCGCAATCGGAGATTTCGGATCGGTTTTGGCTGCCGGATTCACCACATCGTTGGCACCGAGGATCACCGCGACGTCGGCCTGGCCGAACTCGGGGTTGATGTCGTCCATTTCGAAGACCTGGTCATAGGGCACCTCAGCCTCGGCGAGCAGGACGTTCATGTGCCCCGGCATACGCCCGGCGACCGGGTGGATGGCGTATTTGACCTGCACGCCATGCTCGGTGAGCTTCTGCGCCAGTTCCTTGACCGCGTGCTGCGCACGCGCGACCGCCAGCCCGTAGCCGGGAACGATGATCACGGTCTCGGCATTCGACAGCAGGAAGGCCGCGTCGTCCGGGCTGCCGGATTTGACGCTGCGCTGTTGTGCCTGCACCGCGGCGCCGCCCGCCTCGGCACCGAATCCCCCGAGGATGACGCTGATGAACGACCGGTTCATCGCGCGGCACATGATGTAGCTCAGGATCGCGCCCGAGGAGCCGACGAGCGAACCGGCGATGATCAGCATGTTGTTCTCGAGCGAGAAGCCGATCCCCGCCGCGGCCCAGCCCGAATAGCTGTTGAGCATCGACACCACCACCGGCATGTCGGCGCCGCCGATCGGGATGATCATCAAGACGCCCAGCAGGAAGGCCAGCGCCATCATCAGCAGGAAAGGCGCCCAGGCCTGGGTCGCGAAGAACCACAGCCCGCAGGCGACGGCACCGAGTCCGATGAACAGATTCAGCCAGTGCTGCCCGGCGAACCGCACCGGCGCCCCCTGGAACAGGCGGAATTTGTACCGTCCGGCAAGCTTGCCGAAGGCGATCACCGAACCGCTGAAGGTCACCGCGCCGACAATCGTGCCGATGAACAGTTCGACCCGGTTGCCGTAGGGCAGCGGATCGCCCGCCGCTGCGACGATGCCGAAGGCATGCGGCTCGGCAACGGCGGTAATGGCGATGAACACCGCAGCCAGGCCGATCATGCTGTGCATGAACGCCACGAGTTCGGGCATCTTGGTCATTTCGACGCGATTGGCCATCACCGCACCGATCCCGCCGCCGACGACCAGTCCGAGCAGCACGTAGCCCAGTCCGAGCGCCCCGGCACCCCCGCCGATCTTGATGATCAGCGCCACCGTGGTCAGCACGGCGATCGCCATCCCCGTCATGCCGAAGACGTTGCCCCTCCGGCTGGTGGTCGGATGCGACAGGCCCTTGAGCGCCTGGATGAAGCACACCGCCGCAACCAGATAAAGCAGCGTGACCAGATTCATGCTGAGTGTCATACCTTGAGTCCCTGTTCCT
>JAJYAH010000169.1 GCA_021779635.1 Pseudomonadota bacterium
GGCTGCTGTTCATCCTGGTGGTGCTGTTCTTTCCACGGGGATTGCTTGGCTTCCTGCAGCGGAGCAAAGCATGAACGTTCTTGAAATCCAGAATGTCACCAAGCGTTTCGGCAATCTCGTCGCCGTAAGCGGTGTTTCGCTTAGCGTGGCGAAGGGAGAATTGTGCGCGATCATCGGGCCGAACGGCGCCGGCAAGACCACCTTCTTCAACCTAATCAGCGGATTCTTTCCGCCGACCTCCGGCGCCATTACCTTCGACGGCCGCGATATCACGAGGCTCTCGACGCATCAGCGCGTCACGCTCGGGATGGCCAGAACGTTCCAGATTACCGAAATTTTCCCCGAACTCACGGTATTCGAGAACGTCCGCATCGCCGCGGAAGTGGCCGGCGGATACCGGTTGCGGCCCTGGATCAACCGGGCGGAAACCGGAAAGATCCATCAGCATGTCGAAGCGACGCTCAAACTGGTATCGCTGGAAACCAAGACCGACCGGCTGGTCGGCGAACTCTCGCATGGCGACCAGCGCGCCGCCGAGATCGCGATGGCGCTGGCGTTGAAACCGCATCTGCTGCTGCTCGACGAGCCGACCGCCGGCATGGGCGACCAGGAAACCTATCAGATCACCCAGCTGATCCGCCGGCTGCATCGCGAGAGCAACTACACCATCGTGCTGATCGAGCATGACATGCGCGTGGTGTTTCATCTCGCCGATCGTATCTGCGTGCTCGATCAGGGCCGGATGCTTGCGCAAGGCACGCCGCAGGAAATCGCCGCCAACGAAACCGTTCAGGCCGCTTATCTGGGTAATGCCGCATGACCGCAGCCCTGACAGCCGAAGGCATCCACACTTATTACGGCAAGAGCCACATCCTGCATGGCGTCAGCCTTGAGGTTGCCGAGGGCAAGATCACCGCCCTGCTCGGACGCAATGGCGCGGGAAAGACCACCACGCTGCGCAGCCTGATGGGCCTGACGCCGGCGCGCGAAGGCAAGATTGTCGTGTTCGGCGAGGACACCACGCGCTGGCCGACCTTCCGCATCGCCGCCCTGGGCGTGGGCTATGTGCCGGAAGGCCGCCGCATCTTCGCCAATCTCAGTGTCGAGGAGAATCTCAAGGTCCCGCTCGAGCGCGGCGGGCCTTGGACGATTCCGCGGATCTATCAACTTTTCCCACGCCTCGAAGAGCGCAAGCTCAACCGCGGCCGCCAGCTTTCCGGCGGCGAGCAGGAGATGCTGTCGATCGCTCGTGCGTTACTGCTGAACCCAAGGCTTCTGATTCTCGACGAGCCGTCGCAAGGGTTGGCACCGCTGATCGTACTCGAGGTGTTTCGCATCGTCCAGCAAATGAAGGCCGAAGGCATCTCGGTTCTGCTGGTCGAGCAGAACGCGAGGATGAGCCTGGAAATCGCCGACAATGCCTATGTGCTGGACGACGGCATCGTGGTCTATTCGGGGACCGCCCGTGAACTCGCCGCCGACGAGGGCCGCGTCCGCGCGCTCGCCGGCGCCAGCGCCGAGGAATGGACGCTGACCTGAGCGTTGGCCACCGTCATTGCGAGCGCAGCGAAGCAATCCATAACGAGCACGCAGCGTTACTGAATCGCTTCCTCGCTTCGCTCCTCGCACAGCAAATGACGAGGAGCGGTGAATGGCAACATCACGCCCGATAAGCCGTCTTGCCGGTGCCGCGATAAAGCACCTTCACCTGTTCTTCCGAAACTTCCTTGTGAAAGGCCAGGGCCTCGGGCTCGAGATCCCGTTTCGGCACATGGGCGGGTTGAAAGTGGTGATACGTATCCTTGCCGCGCACCAGCGTCGCCCAATCCCGCTGGCCGACCGCCTGCTTGAGGTGGGTCGGGATATAGCGGATCGCGAGGCCGATGCGCCGGTCGTCGGATCGGTTCGGCTCCGATCCGTGGAACAGCAGCACGTGATGCAGCGAAGCCTGGCCGGGCTTCAATTCCACATAGACAGCCTTGGCCTCGTCGACATCGACCGCGATCTCCTGGCCGCGGGTGAGGAGATTGTTCCGATCGAAGGTGTCGGCGTGCTGGACTTGTTGCCGGTGGGTACCCGCAATGAATTTCATGCAGCCGGAAACCTTATTGGCCGGCGAAATGGCGATCCATGCGGTCGCGACGTCGGACGAACTGAGGCCCCAATAGGTGGCGTCCTGATGCCAGGACACGAAGCCGGGATCGCGGGCTTCCTTGATGAAGAAGCTGGTGTTCCAGCACAGGATATTCGGCCCAAGCAGGTCCTCCATCGCATCCAGTATCTTGGGATGACGGACCATTTCGTCGATCCAGGTGAACAGCACGTGGCTGCGGTGACGCATCTCCGCCTTGATCGGGCCACCGCTTTCAGCTTCATAATTCTCGAGCTTGCGGCGAAAATCGGCCACCTCGCTGGCGCTCAGGGCGTCGATCGGGAAGTGGTAGCCGCGGTCGCGATAGTCAGCGACTTCATCCTTGCTCAGCAATTTTTGCACGGGTTTCCTCACTCTTCTTGTTTTTGGATCTTCTTTTTTGGTTGTCTTGCTTCTGGTCGTCGGGCAAGCCGGCCGGAACTTGACAAGGGTGACCTTGGGGTTTGGCGCTGTCAAGAAACTCCGCCTGACTTCAGCCTTGTCGCATCGGCCTTTCGCCCGACCGGCTTTGGCCGTACAATTGCCAGATGGCGAAGCGCACCAACCCTCTCACCCCAGCCCATCCCAGCCGGATCCAGGGATAATGGCGCGGGCAAGCAGTCTCGTGATCGGAACCTCGGCCCTCGCGGTCATCGTCGTGGCGTTCGTGGGTTTTCTCGGGTTCCGGAAAATTCACAGCATCCAGCAGCGCAGTCCGCTTCGCATCGTGTTCGAGGGTTCCGCCAGCGGCCTGGTCAAGGGCGGCAGCGTGAATTTCGATGGCGTTCAGGTCGGCGAGGTGACGTCGCTCAAGCTGGAAAGCCCTCGCAAGATTGTCGCCCTGGTGATGGTGGAAAACAGCGCCCCGATCCGCAAGGACACCGTTGTGGGCCTGGAATTTCAGGGGCTGACCGGCGTGGCGGCGATATCGCTGAAGGGGGGCGACGCCGCAGCACCTCCAGTGCCGCTGGACGAGGACGGTGTTCCGACCCTGAAGGCCGACCTGACCGTGATCGAGTCGATCCGCGATACCCTGCACAATGTCGACCACATGCTCGTCAACAATCAGTCGACCATCAAGGATGCGATGCTCAATTTCGAGACCTATACCGCGAGCCTGGCGAGCCAGGGCGACGCGATCGAGAGCGTCCTGCGCAAGGCCGACACCGCCATCGACGGCTTCGACAGCACGGTGGCGAAGATCGATAACGTCATACCCGGCCTTGCCAACGGAAAGGACGGCGAACTGTTTCAGAAGGTGAAGTCGATTCGTGAGCTGGCCGAAAGTTTCAACAGGCGTTCGGCCGTCTTTATGGAAGAAGGCCGCCGCTCCCTGCTCGATATCAGCGAGGGCGCCAGAAAAGTGACCCGGAAATTCGACGGGCAAACCGAAAGCAGCAGCGATGCGCCCGGACCCGGTCCAAGAAGGCAACGGCAGCAGTGAGTCTACGGAATTGCCGGCCGTGAGGTGCTGCATTTTTCCCAACCATTGAGACGTTGCCAAAGGCGCGATCGCGGTGTTCATATCCTCGACGAGCTATCAACGCTGCGCGTGAATACAAATCACTGAATTCAAAAACGCTGAACAAAACATTTGGGAGAAATCGGACGTGAAGAACATCGTGTCGCTGGAAGGCAAAACCATTATCGTAACGGGAGGCGCGCAAGGAATCGGCCGGGCGCTGGTGGAGCTCTCGGTCGAGCTTGGCGCTAAAGTGGTCGCGGTTGACAAGAACGCCGAGGGCCTCGCCTCGCTGGATAAATCCCGCGGCGACATCATGACACTGCAGGGCGACATTGCCGAGCCGGCATTTGCGGCGGAGGCGGTGGAGCGGGTCACCCAGACCTTCGGCGCGATTCATGGCCTGGTCAACAATGCCGGCATTACCCGCACGGCGATGATCGAAAAAATGAGCTTTGTGCAATGGAGCGAAGTCTTGAACGTCCATCTCACCGGCTCGTTTCTTTGGACGCAGGCTGTCGGCAGAAGCATGCTGGCCCGCGCCAAAGCCGGCGAGAAGCGACCGGGCGCCATTGTCAATATCTCGTCGGACGCGGGGCGCGCCGGGACCGTCGGTCAGATCAATTATGGCGCCGCCAAAAGCGGCATGCTGGGCATGACCATGAGCACCGCCAAGGAGTGGGCGAAATTCGGAATCCGCGCCAACTCGATTTGCTTTGGTGTCGTCGAAACGCCGATGACGGAAACCATTCGCGGCGACAAATTCCGCGACGGGATCCTCGCGCGAATTCCGATGGGATACTGGGCCCAGCCCAATGAGGTGGTGCAGCCGGTTTGCTTCCTGCTGTCGGATGCGGCGTCTTACATCACCGGCCAGCATCTGGCGGTGGACGGTGGATTTCACATCTCGATCTGATTATTGGCTTCGCGCCAGACCCCACGCACTCTCGGAAAGTGCGTCACGATGCCGGGGCGCGGCAATGGCGATCATGCGCCGGGCGCGCTCCTTGAGCGTGCATCCGCGCAATTCCGCCACGCCCCACTCGGTGATGATGGCATCGACATCCGCGCGCGGCGTCGTCACCGTTTCAACCCTGGCCACGATGCGGCTGCCGCCCTTCGGCTCGGTTGCCGGCAGTGCGATGATCGCCCGGCCTCCCGGCGCCGCATTGGCACCGCGCACGAAATCGAGCTGCCCGCCGATGGCGCCAACGGCCATGCCGTTCAGCGTCTCCGCGTTGACGCTGCCATCGAGGCCGACTTCCAGCGCCGAATTGATCGCCACCAGTCGGTTGATGTCAGCCAGGACCCGCTGGGCATGGGTGTAGGAGGCCGGGCGGACCGAGACCGCCCTGTTCTGATGCACAAACCGATAGAGCCGCCGGGTGCCGATCAGCTGGTTGGCGATGGTGACGCCGGGATCGATGCCCTTGCCCGCATTGGTCACCGCGCCGCATTCGATGAGATCCACCACCGCGTCGTTGATGAGACCGGAGTGAATGCCGAGATCGCGAACATGCGACAGCGAGGACAGGATCGCATCCGGAATCTTGCCGATGCCGAACTGCAGCGTACTGCCGTCCGGAATCAGGCCTGCGGCATGTTCGGCGATGCGGCGCGACACATCGTCGAGCTTTACCGCGGGCAATTCCAGCGGCGGCCGCATCGCGGCGATACGCCAATGCAGCAGGATATCCGCCGGCCACTCCGCGCCGAAGGTCCAGGGCGCGTCCGGATTGATCTCCGCGATCACCACGCGGGCGCGCCGCGCCGCATCCACGATGTAATCGTTCGACAGGCTGGCGCTGAGCCGGCCGTTTTCGTCTTCCGCCAGTTGCACCAGCACCACATCGGCGCGATGCCGTCCGTTGGCAAAGTCGGCACAAAATGCGCTGTAGTTGCTGGGGATCACATCGAGCTGCCGCGTCCTGGCCAGCGCGCGGGCATTGCCGATCACGCCGTAACTGCGGAACGCGATCCCGGAGCTGCGCTCCGGCGCAAAGGTGTCGGAAAACACCGGACCGACGACGATCGTGAACGGCGGCAAGCGGTCTTTCTGCGCGACCAGCGCCTCGGTCAGGGTGCGCGGCTCAGCGGTCGCCTGTCCGCACACCACGACATCCCCGGCCCGAATGACGCCGGTAAAGTCGAGCGAAGCGGCAGCGGCTCGCTCGCTCGTCACCAGACAGCCCCGGTCCGCATCATCGAGCTCCGCGTTTGCGAGATCAATAGGACTTCGGCAGGCCGAGCACCTTCTCGGCGATGAAACTCAGTGCCAGCTGCGGACTGATCGGCGCAATGCGCGGGATCAACACCTCACGCAGATAGCGCTCGACGTGAAACTCCTTGGCGTAACCGAAACCGCCATGGGTCATCACCGATTGCTCGCAGGCCTGGAAACCCGCCTCGCCGGCGAGATACTTCGCCGCATTGGCGGCGGCGCCGCAAGGCATGCCATTGTCGTATTGCCACGCCGCCGACATCACCATCAGCCACGCCGCCTCAAGCTCGGCCCAGTTCTTCGCCAGCGGATGCTGGATCGCCTGGTTCTTGCCGATCGGGCGATTGAAGACGATGCGGGTCTTGGCGTATTCGGCGGCGCGCGACAGCGCCACCTTGCCGAGCCCGACCGCCTCGGCCGCGATCAGGATGCGCTCCGGGTTCATCCCCTCCAGGATATATTCGAAACCGCGCCCCTCCTCGCCGATGCGGTCCTCCATCGGAATCTCGAAATCCTCGAAGAACAATTCGTTGGAATCGACGATCTTGCGGCCCATCTTCTCGATCTCGTGGACCTTGACCCGCTGGCGGTCGAAGTCGGTATAGAACAGGCTGAGGCCGTGGGTCGGCTTGCGGACTTCTTCCAGCGGCGTGGTGCGCGCCAACAGCAAAATCTTGTGCGCCACCTGCGCGGTCGAAATCCATACCTTCTGGCCGTTGACGACGTAGCGATCGTTCTTCGCCACGGCGCGCGTCTTCAACTGCGTGGTGTTCAGGCCGGTGTTGGGTTCGGTGACGGCAAAGCAGGCCTTGTCGCGGCCTTCGACCATCGGCGGCAGCATCCGCCGGCGCTGCTCCTCGGTGCCGAACACCACCACCGGATTGAGCCCGAAGACGTTGATGTGCACCGCGGACGCCCCGGACATGCC
The DNA here is from genome assembly GCA_021779635.1 of Pseudomonadota bacterium. The sequence goes on from JAJYAH010000169.1 coordinate 6,743, forward strand.
GGCGCCGGATTCGGAAATCGTGCGCATCATGATGGCGGCCTCGGTGATGCCGAGACCTGAACCGCCATAGGCTTCCGGCACGCAGATGCCGAGCCAGCCGGCATCGGCCAGCGCCTTGTGGAAATCATGCGGAAAGCCGCCCTCACGATCCTTCCTCAGCCAATAGGCATCATCGAAACCCTCGCAAATTTTCGCGATCGCGTCGCGAATGGCTTCCTGATTTTCCGTGAGCGCGAAGTCCATGTCGTAGTCCTGTCTTTTTGCGTTATTGATCTGCAGGTTGGAGAAGCCATACAGGCTCGCCCATGTGTCAATTTCCCATATGTGACGGCAGCCACAGGATGATGCTCGGGAACGCGACGAGGACCGCGATCGCGATCAAATGCGCGATGAAATGCGGAAACGTGCCGTGAAACACCTCCGAGACCGGCCGATTGGCATAGCGCGCAACAATGAAGCAGTTGAGCCCGACCGGCGGCGTGATCATGCCGACTTCCGCGGTGACGATCTTGATGACGCCGAACCAGATCGGATCGAAGCCCAGCGTCTTGATCAGGGGAATGACGATCGGCACGGTCAGGACCAGGATCGCGATCTGGTCCATGAACGAGCCCAGCACGATATAGCCGCACAGGATCAGCGCGATGATGACCCAGCGCGATGTCGGCAGCGATCCGACCCAGGCCACGAGATCCTGGGTGACATGCGTCAGCGTGAAGAAATATCCGAAGATCGACGCACCGACCAGGATCATCACGATCATGCAGGTGCCGTGCGAGGCCCGCAGCAGCGTGCGATAAAGCGTGGCCGGGGTTATCTTGCCCTTGACGATCGCCAGCACAAACGCACCGAATGCGCCGAACGCCGACGCCTCGGTGGGCGTCGCGACGCCGAGATAGATCGTGCCGGTGACCACCGAAAACAGCACGACCATCGGGCTGACCTGCCACAGCAGCGAAAAGCGCTCGGACCACGGCACCGATACGGTGCGTGGCGCGCGGGACGGATCCAGCCAGACCAGCAGATAGATGGTGGCCATGATGGTGAAGGTGATCAGGATGGCGGGTATGATTCCGCTGATCAGAAGCCTGCCGATATTGACCTCGGCAAGGAGCCCGAAGATCACAAGCGCGACGCTGGTCGGCAACAGCATCGACAGCGTGCCGGAAATCGCAACCACGCCGGCCGCCATCTTCGGTTCATAGCCCTGACGGATCATCGCGGGCAAGCTGGTCGACGACAAGGTAGCGGCCGACGCGGTGCTGGTGCCGCAGATCGCGCCAAATCCGGCACCTGCCAGCGCCGTCGCCATGCCGAGACCGCCCGGAATCCGGCCTACCCAGGCGGAGGCGGTTTGAAACAGGTCGTCGGCGACGCCGGACAACAGCACGAGGTCCGCCATCAGCAGGAACATCGGGATGGTGATCAGCTCGTAGGAAGACACGGTCGACAGCGGCGCCGTCTGCAGGATGCCGAACAGCGCCGAGGGCCCGCCCACGATCAACAGGCCGATCGAACCTGAAAATGCCATGGCGAACCCAACCGGCGTACCGATCGCCAACAGACCGAACAGCAAGCCAAGAACCAGAATCGGAACCATCGGATACCGCCGCTATTCGAATGTCTTGGCTTCACCGATCCCGGTGATCGGCGGCAGCGGGTAGAGATCGCGGCCGGAAACGAGACTGAAGAGATTTCCAACGAGCTGCAGCGCGAGCCGCAACACGAGGACGCCGCAGCCGAACGGCACCAGCGCTGCGGATATCCAGGTCGGCCACGGAATGGCGCCCGCCAGAACGTCGCCCTGCTGGTAGTTGTCGAAAGCGCGGTCGAAGCCGACCTTCGATATCAGCACGAACACGAACAGGCCGACCAGCGCGGTGACGATCTCCGACAAGCGTCGGCCCGCCGGGGAAAAACGATGCAACAGGATATCGACGCCGACATGGGCATGCTCGCGCAGCGCGTCCGATAGCGTGAGAAAGAACACGCCGGCCAGCAAATAAAGCCCGATCAGGTCATAGGTGAAGCTGAACGGCCGGTTGACGGCGTAGCGCATGAATACGTCGGCAACCACCAGCACCATGATGACAAAGAGAAACACGACCGCGATCACCGTGAGCGCACGCTCGATCGCGGCGAGAGCATCTCCAGCCCGCTTGATCATGGGCGCACTCCCCACCCGATGGGACGCAGGACGATCGAGCCGATCGGCGTGGCGATCATTTTTTCGCCTCGCCTGCCGCGAGCAGCGCGTCGAATTCCTCGAGCGCCGCCGATGCCGGCTTGCCGCGGCCGTCAAGGGCACTTGCCCATTCCTTGCCAACGACCTTCAGCTTCTCTTTCATTTGCGCACTGGTCTCCGGCGGGAGCGGCTCGAAGGCGACGCCCGACTGCTGGAGCTTTTGCCGAGAGTCGACCTGCTCCTTGTCGACTTCAGCACAGACGCTCGGCTCGATGGCCTCGGAGGCTTCGTCCATTGCCTGCTTCACTTCAGCCGGAAGACGATCCCAGACCGCCTGATTGATCGAGTAAGCCACGATGAAGCTGCCGAAGCTGACGCCCTCGGTCGCATGTTTGACGAGCTTGTCCAATCCGTAGGAGCTGACGCTTTCCATCGGAAACAGCAGGCCATCCATCGTGCCGCGCGAGAGCGATTCATAGGCATCCGGCGCCGACATCCGAACCGGCACCGCCTCGAGCGCGCGCAAGGTGAGGTCCTGCGCGCCGCCGGTGGTGCGCAGTTTCAAGCCCTGAACATCCTTGATAGTCTCGATCTTCTGCTTCACGGTGAAGATCTGATAGGGCGGCAGCACCACTTCCATCAGCAATCTGATCTTGTTCGGCGCATATTCCTGCTTGGCCAGAACGCCCGCTCGCGCGCTCTTCCAGTAGGCGAGCGTTCCGGCGCAGCTGGTGTGGAAGGCTTCCGGCAGCTGGGCGACTTCCGACAGCGGCATCTTGTCGGACACATAGGATGGCCCGATGTAACCGATATCGACGACGCCGGATTGGGTCAGCCGCAGCATATCGGCCGCCTTGCCGATCTGCTGGTTGGGATAGTAGCTGAAGGTGACAGCCCCGCCCGTGCGCTTCGTCACTTCATCCATCCACGGCTTCAGCATCAGGCGAACAAGATAATGTCCGGCGGGAAATGAGTCCGCCACCTTCAGCTCCAGTGCCCGCGCGGGGCTGTCTGCAAGCGAACCCGCCATCGACAGCGCGACAGCCGAACCGATCATGGCCAATGCTTTTTTCATTTTCTTCTCCCTGACGTGCTCGTCCTGTGCCGGCGATTTCTTAAAGCTGGCCATCGCGCGTTCGGACACGCTTACAGCCATCGCGGATGTTCGGTGGTCGCGCCGGCTGGAATCGATCGCCTCGGCGGGAAGTCTGAATGGAATTGTTCGGGCAAAGCAGCCGTCGCGGACGGGCGATCGAGCTTGATCGACACGATCCAACGACATCCGACATAGCGCCGGTGCGGGCCCCGCCGGCCCTCCCTCCTTCGTTCTTACCTGCCCAATTTCTGTGTACGAGGAGTACAGGAGCATGAATTATGATGTCAATATTAGAAAGAAGCGGGCCTAGCCGGTCGAAACGGGTCGTTGACAGACCAAGAACGTGAATTTTATATACACATATAGGAATAACGTCTTGCCTCAAGGGCTGGCTACAGCGCGGAAACGTCCATGGGTCCCCTCACCGGTCTTACGATTCTCGACCTGACTACCGTCCTGATGGGGCCCTACGCCACCCAGATCATTGCCGACATGGGCGCCAACGTCATCAAGGTGGAAAGCCCCGATGGCGATATCGTCCGGCAGATCGGCCCGGGCCGAACGCCGGGCATGGGCGGAATGTTTCTCAACGCCAACCGCGGCAAGCGCAGCATTGCGATCGACCTCAAGCACCCCGACGGGCGCGACGCGCTATTGCGCCTTGCGGCGAACGCGGATGCCCTCGTTTACAATGTGCGGCCCCAAGCCATGGCTCGTCTCGGTCTCGACTATGAGACCCTCGCCAAGGCCAATCCGAGGATCGTCTATGTCGGGGTAT
>JAJYAH010000964.1 GCA_021779635.1 Pseudomonadota bacterium
GCGTGTCAGCGCCGGCAAGCCGCCCTCCGCGAAGACGACATCCTTGCACATCCAGGTGCGTTTGATGTCCACGTCACCTCAAATCAGCCGTTCGAAGTTCTTTTCCAGCACCAGACTTGCCTGCCCGCCGGTAGCGCGTTCTTCACAGAGCGACGGGATGCGGCTCACCCAACGGGAACGGCGCGTCGCTGCCGAGCATGATATGCTCGACCGGCAATACCTCGGCGACATAGCGGAGCATCGCCGGGCTCAAAGCAGATCGAATCGACATAGAGCTGTCGCAGATAGTCGCCGACCGGCTTGGTCAGCGTCGGCCGAAGCTGCGGGCCACTACGTTGCGGCCTTACCAAAGGCCGAGCACGACAAGCCGCACTGGCAGACCGCAGCCCATGGGCTGATGATGGCCGTCGAAAAACGCAGCATCCTCACGGTGACGGAAATAGCCATGCGCGGGCGCTTGCCCACGGGCCGGCTTAAGGAGCAGCGAAAGAAAGCACCACAATTGATAGCAAATGTGAGCGCAGACATAGCCTCGGCGCTTTGATTAACGATTTCTCCGACATCCCTTAGTTAACCGACCTCATAAAGGCTAACGCGCGACTTCTATTGCCGCAGCCAGCACAGCTTCTTATTTTCCCTTAACCGCGCGAAATAGAACCCCAATCCGTTGTCGGCCTGCCGCGTCGGCGACCCCGTCGACCAGCAACATATCAACCGAACAATTTATCAACAGACCAACCGCATTACTTGATACTCCAAATCTGTGCTAACCAAACTCCTCGATCGAGGAGCGTGAAGTGGCAAAATCGAAAGCGAAAAAACAAGCTCGCAAACCTTACACCGCCGCCGATGTCAAATTGCTGCGGCAGCACTCCAAAGCGCGAACCCCAGTCGTGAAAATCGCCAAGCTGATGAAGAGGTCTGTAGGATCCCTGAGGCAGAAGGCACTTATGTTGGGGATTGGCTTAGGCCACCAGCGCTGAATGCTTGCCCCGTATCTGTGAACTGGCACATAGACTCCCGTTTATCTTTTGGGTAGCGTTCTGGCCCGTGGCGCCCGGTGCGATCCCCGCGCAAACATCCTATTGTTGGGAGCCATTAGCGGCTCCGTCGTCCAGCACGGCGGGGCCGTTTTGCTACGCTAAAATCGCGAGGAAGCGACGCATCATACTTAGTCAGGCCAATTCTCGCTGAAACGTGCGACGAGCGCCTCGGCAATCTCGGCACGATCGTCACATTGATCAGGTTTGAGCAGACTCTTCTTGAACAGCGCATCGATCCCGATTTCGCTGACCCTATCATCACGCTACGCATAAGTTTTCCTGCGCTCGCGATGAAAGCGCATTCGTTCGCGGCGGGAGCTGATCTCTGCTTCCATTTCAGGCAGCACTGATAACAGCATTAACGGTCGTTCGGGGCTTGCTCGTGCGCCATGGCAACTCGCCGACTCAGATTGACGCAGCCTCCAAGATCATGCTCGGCATTTTCTATATAACTACTGGATTGGAATCACTGCAGCTTTCGAAGCGCTGCGGCAGCTGTGCTTATTTGGCGGTCGCGGAGCGAACGTCAGCCGTCAACCTTTGGCCGCTTCCCGATCTTGTCCTCTGTCCTGTTTTCGAAGTCCGCAGCCTCATGGCGCTCGCGCAATTGATTGACGGGATCTCCCGACACGCGATTGACCATTCGGCCGCGCTTGACAGCCGGTCGTGCCGCGATCGCGGCCGTCCAGCGTTGCACATTCTTGTAGTCCTGGACCGAAAGGAATTCGCCGCTGTTGTACAGCAATCCCTGTGCCAATCCGCCATACCAGGGAAACACCGCGATATCGGCAATCGTGTACTGATCGCCGGCAAGATATTCGTTGTCGGCCAGGCGGCGATCGAGCACGTCGAGCTGGCGCTTGGTCTCCATGGCGAAGCGATCGATAGCGTATTGGATCTTAAACGGCGCATAGGCATAGAAATGCCCGAAGCCGCCGCCGAGATAGGGCGCGCTACCCATCTGCCAGAACAGCCAAGACAGGCATTCGGCGTGCGTCGGCGCATCCTTCGGCAAAAACGCTCCGAACTTCTCCGCTAAATGCAGCAAAATAGCGCCAGATTCGAAAACCCGAAACGGCTTCTCTCCGCTGCGGTCGAGTAGCGCCGGGATTTTTGAGTTCGGATTCACCTCGACAAAGCCTGAGCCGAACTGCGCGCCGTCGATTCTGATCAGCCAGGCGTCGTATTCCGCCTCGCGATGGCCTGCCGCCAACAATTCCTCGAACATGATCGTCACTTTCTGGCCGTTCGGCGTCGCCAGCGAATAGAGCTGGAAGGGATGCTTTCCGATCGGCAATTCCTCCTCATGGGTTGCGCCCGCCACCGGCCGGTTGGTGCTCGCAAACTTTCCGCCGTTCTGAGCGATCCATTTCCAGACCTTGGGCGGTGTATAAGCTGCTTGTTCGGTCATTCGGCGCTCCCTGAAAATTCCGATGCCGCGCCTCGCCGACCGTTCGGAGTGGTGTGCAAACGTACGGACGATCCGTGACGCTA
>JAJYAH010000965.1 GCA_021779635.1 Pseudomonadota bacterium
TATAGCGGTTCGACAGCGTGGTCGCCGCCACCAGCGCCGAATCGGTGATGCGCACGCCATGGTGCTGCTCGTATTTGTCCTTCAGGCCGCGCAGGATCGAGATGGTATCCTCGACGGTCGGCTCGTTGACAAAGATCGGCTGGAACCGCCGCGCCAGCGCCGCGTCCTTTTCGACGTGCTTGCGGTACTCGTCGAGCGTGGTCGCGCCGATGCAATGCAGTTCGCCCCGCGCCAGCGCCGGCTTGAGCAGGTTGGACGCATCCATCGCGCCGTCGGCCTTGCCGGCCCCGATCAGCGTGTGCATCTCGTCGATGAACAGGATGATGCTGCCTTCGGCCGAGGTCACTTCCTGCAGCACGGCTTTCAGCCGTTCCTCGAATTCGCCGCGATACTTCGCGCCTGCGATCAGCGCGCCGAGATCGAGCGACAGCAGTTTCTTGTCCTTGAGGCTTTCCGGCACGTCGCCGTTGAGAATCCGCAGCGCCAGACCTTCGACGATCGCGGTCTTGCCGACCCCGGGCTCGCCGATCAGCACCGGATTGTTCTTGGTGCGGCGAGACAGCACCTGAATGGTGCGGCGAATTTCCTCGTCGCGTCCGATCACCGGATCGAGCTTGCCGTCGCGCGCCGCCTGGGTGAGGTCGCGGGAATATTTCTTCAGCGCGTCATAGGCGTTCTCGGCCGTCGCACTGTCTGCGGTGCGGCCCTTGCGCAGGGCCTCGATCGCGGCATTCAGATTTTGCGGCGTAACGCCGCCCTTTCTCAAGATGCCGCCGGCGTCACCGTCTTTCTCAAGCGTCAGCGCCAGCAACAACCGCTCGACGGTGACAAAGCTGTCACCGGCCTTGGTGGCGGCTTTTTCGGCAGCGTCGAACGCGCGCGCCAGTTCCGGCGCCAGATAGACCTGCCCGGCGCCGCTTCCGGAAACTTTCGGCAGCTTGTTGAGCGCGTCCTCGGTCGCTTTCAGGATCGCACGCGAATTGCCGCCGGCGCGGTCGATCAGACCGCCGGCGAGGCCTTCGCTGTCGTCCAGCAGCACCTTCAGCATATGCAGCGTCGAAAACTGCTGGTGGCCGTCGCGCATCGCGAGCGATTGCGCCGACTGGATAAAACCGCGCGCACGCTCGGTGTATTTTTCAATATTCATGGATCATTCCCTCAGCCTGCCGCGCCACCTCGAAAGCATGGACACGGCATCTTCATTGGGTTTCCGCAGGCCGCATTGACATTCCTCAACCGGCCGGCGGTCGCGTCGCCGACGCTGACGCCGGCTTGAGGTAAATGTGGGAACAGGTTCCGGAAACGGAAGAGGCGGCTTCACAAATTCGTGTGCGGTGGCGCCGGGCCGCGGAATCTCCTAAAAGGCCGAATGTCTCCGATCCAATCCGCCCATATCGCCAGCCTTTTTCGCTACCCCGTCAAAGGCCTGACCCCGGAACCGCTGTCGCGGGTCGCGCTAGGTGTCGGCCAGACGCTTCCGGCCGACCGCCGCTACGCCATCGAAAATGGCCCCAGCGGCTTCGATCCGGCCGACCCGAAATGGATGTCGAAGGCCTATTTCCTGATGCTGATGCGGGACGAATGGCTGGCGGCGCTGCACACGCATTTCGACGATGCGAGCAATGTCCTGACCATCCGCCACGACGGCGCTATCGTCGCACAAGGCGATCTCGAAACGGTTGAAGGCCGGGCCGCCATCGAGCGGTTCTTCACGACCAGCTATGCGAGGGCGATCAAGGGACCGCCGAAGGTCCTCTCGGGCAACGGCCACAGCTTTTCGGATGTCGCACGGAAGGTCGTCTCCATTATCAATCTGGCCAGCCTCGCCGCGATCGAGAATATGATCGGCCTCCCGGTCCATCCGCTGCGGTTCCGCGCCAACCTCTATGTCAGCGGCTGGCCGGCCTGGCACGAATTCGAGCTGCTCGACCGAACCATTGCGATCGGCGATGCGCGGCTCAGGGTCGTCAAGCGGATCGTTCGCTGCGCGGCGGTCAACGTCGATCCCCAGACCGCGGCGCGCGACCTCAACATTCCGCAAGAGCTGATGCGCCGCCTCGGGCACGGCGACTGCGGTGTCTATGCCGAGGTGATCGCCGGCGGGGCCATCGGCATCGGCGATGCGATCGTCGTCGAAGAACCGCAGATTCGCCTCGGGAGCGCGTGAGCGTCGCGCTGCCCTGCAGCGCGCCATTTTTTTTGTTGCGCGCGTCAAATGTTCGCGGCATTAACATTAGCTCGCCAGGACGGCATTGCTCGCGAATGCGATATTCGATCCACGACAAAACGCTTGATGCGAAGAAAGCCCGCATCTTGATCAACGCGCTGATCGATTGCGCGAAAGCGGGGGTCAGGTCGAGCTTCTCGATCAACAAGATGCTGTGGGGGATCTCGCTTTACCTTGAATGCGGGAGCTTCACGAGGGAGAACTGGATCACCTATCACCGCGTCAGCGAGGCCGCCAAACGCGTGCGGAACTCGGGCAACAAGGGCTGGAAAAAGCAGGTCACGTTCGAACATGTCCGCCCG
>JAJYAH010000966.1 GCA_021779635.1 Pseudomonadota bacterium
CATGTTGTCGGACTGGGTGGCGAAGGAGCGGCTCTCGTTTGCCGCATCGCCGCATTATTTCCGTGCCGGTCTGCCGAAGCTTGGCGCGGTCGACATGCCGCTGATTCCGGAGGAGACGAGCGGTGTCACCGCGCTGCTCGGTGGACAGATCGACCTCACCAGCACAGCGCCGTTCGCCGATGTCCGGAGCCTGGAAAAGCGCAAGGGCATCAAGCTTTTTCGCGAATCAGGCATGAATTGCCGCTATATCGCGCTGAACAACCGGCGGGCGCCGTTCGACGACCCGCATTTCCGTCGCGCAATATCGATGGCCTTCGATCGCAAGGCCATGGTCGAGGTAGTTCTGTTCGGCGAGGGCGTGCCGAGCCAGGGTCTGATCCCGCCGGCGCTGAGTTTCGCCTATGATCCGAAGCCACGGCCTCTGGCCACCTTCAATGCCGAGCGAGCCAAGGCCGAACTCGCGAAGTCCAAATACAAGGCCGGCACCGAAGCGGTGGTCCTGGCCTGGGGATCGGGCTGGTGGAAGCGCGTCGTCGAGATCTGGACGGCGCAGGTGAACCAGACACTGGGAACCCGCCTGCACGTCGAGGTCATGGAGGCGAATACGATCTATACCCGCCTGCGCTCGGGCGACTACCAGGCATCCGTCTGGGGCTGGCTTGGCCTCGTCGATCCCGACGAATATCTCTACGACAATCTCTACAGCAAAGGGCAGCGCAACTATTACGGCTACTCCAATCCGAAGCTCGACGCCCTCCTCGTCCGCGGGCGCTACGAGATGGATCGCCCGAAGCGCGGCGAGATCTACAAGCAAGCGGAAGCGCTGATGATCGAGGATATGCCGATCATTCCCTGCTTCTGCTCCAATGTGCACAACTTGGCGAGCGACAAGGTGCACGGCTTCGTGCAGCTGCCCTACTCCAACTACGGCGATGCTTTTCAGGATATAACGATTGGCTAGCCGCGCCTCCGCCTTCCGGTAATTGAACGCACCGGCATGAACGCCGCGCGAGTGATCGCCTTGCGCTGCTTGGCTATCGCTCTGACCGTCCTGGTCGGAAGCTTCGCGGTGTTCATGGTCATGAAGGCGGCGCCGGGCGACCCGGCGCTCATCGTGCTCGGCGAGCAGGCGCCGGCGGCGGCAGTGGCGGCGTTCCACCGGCAATATCACCTCGACGCGCCAGTTCTCGAGCAGTTCTGGCTCTGGCTCACCGCCGCGCTGAGCGGTGATCTCGGGCGCTCGCTCACGATTGCCGGCGGCCGCTCCATCGCGTCGCTTATCGGCCAGCGCCTGCCCAACACGATTTTCATCGGCGCCTACGCCCTGGTGCTGGCGATCTCTGTGTCGTTGGTCATGGGGACCATTGCGGCCCTGCGCCGCAATCACCTGGCCGATACCATCGCCACCTCGGTTGCTGTCGTCGGCATTTCGATGCCCGATTTCTGGCTGAGCTACGTTCTGGTGTTCACCTTCGCCCTTGGCCTCGGTTGGTTCCCATCCTACGGCTTCGTCTCGCCGGGGACGTCGTTCACCGGCGCGCTCGACAGCGGCTTCCTGCCCGCCGCGGCCATTTCGGCGCCGATGGCCGCCGTGTTCGCGCGCACGCTGCGCGCCGCCCTGCTCGAAGTGACGCATCGCGAATACGTGACTGTGGCCCACTCTTTTGGCTTTTCCCGGCCCTTCATCTTCGTCCATTACGTCTTCCGCAATGCTCTCATTCCCTACGTCACGGTCATCGGCCTGCAGGTTCGCTACCTCCTCGGCGGTGTTGTCGTCATCGAGCGCATTTTTGGTATCCCCGGTGTCGGCTCACTGATGGTCGACGGCGCCTTTGGCCGGGATTATCCGGTGGTCCAGGCGTGTGCCATCACGTTTCTGATCGTTGTCCTCGGAACCAATCTTCTGGTCGATGTCGTGTGCACCCTACTCGATCCCAGGAGGGCGCATTGAGCGCGCGACACGGGCGTTGGTTTGCTGTGCTGCGCAGCAACACCACGGCGATGATTGGCCTCGCCATCACCCTGCTGGTACTGTTCGGCGTGACTATTGGTGCCGAACTGATGCCGTATTCGCCCGTCCAGATGGATCTTGCCAACATCCTCAGCCCGCCGTCATGGATCCACCCGCTCGGCACCGATTCCTTCGGTCGGGATGTGCTGACGCGCGTGCTGTTCGGTGGTCGCGTGTCCTTGCTGATCAGTATCTCTGGGGTCGCCATCGCCACCACCACCGGCACCCTCACCGGCATGAGCGCTGCCTATCTCCGCGGCCTTGTGGATGTCTGCCTGATGCGGTTTTCCGATCTGCTCTTCGCTTTCCCGAGCTTTGTACTGGCACTGTTCCTGATGGTTGCGATGGGTTTTGGCATACAGAACGTGGCGCTGGCGATTGCTCTTATTTATTTCCCGATTTTCGCTCGGCTGGCTCGGAACATGACCTTGCTCGTGCAGCAGGAGCCGTATGTGGAGGCGGCCCGGCTGATGGGCCAGTCGGTGCCGCGCATCCTGTTTCGCGAGATCTTGCCTAAC